>DAOVNE010000298.1 GCA_030630395.1 Candidatus Eiseniibacteriota bacterium | reverse complement strand
TCGCGATGCCCGACCCCTCGACGTTCAAGATGGTTCCTTGGGATGGCGAGGACGAGGAGGCGATACTCTTCTGCGACATCCTCGTTCCGGACGGCAGTCCGTATCCAGGCGACCCGCGATTCGTGCTCAAGCGCGTCCTCAAAAGAGTCGAGGAGCGCAAGTGGACGTTCAATGTCGGCACGGAGATCGAGTACTTCTACTTCAGAAGCTCGGAGTACCCGGAGGTTCTGGATCACGCCGGCTACTTCGACCTCACGCCGCCGGACCTCGGTGAGGAGCTTCGGAAGAAGACGATGATGACGCTTCACTCGCTCGGCATTCCGGTCGAGTATTCGCACCACGAAGTGGCGCCCAGCCAGCATGAGATCGATCTCAAGTACAAGAGCGCTCTGGCGATGGCCGACGACACGATGCTCTGCAAGCTGGTCGTCAAGGAGGTCGCGCGGAAGGAAGGCGTCTACGCCACGTTCATGCCGAAGCCGATATTCGGCGAGAACGGAAGCGGGATGCACACCCACCAGTCGATCTTCGACGGCGACAGAAACCTCTTCTACGATGCGAACAATCCGCAGCACCTGTCGGCCATGGCAAGAGCCTACATCGAGGGAACGCTCCGGCACGCGAGAGAGATCGCGATCGTCACCAACCAGTGGGTGAACTCGTACAAGCGCCTTGTGCCCGGATACGAAGCGCCCGTCTACATCTCGTGGGCGCAGCGCAATCGCTCCACGCTCGTCCGGGTTCCTCAGTACAGACCGGGCCACGAGCTCTCGACGAGAATCGAGCTCAGATGCCCCGACTCGGCCTGCAATCCATATCTGGCCTTCGCAGCCATGCTCACAGCGGGTCTTGAGGGAATCGACAAGAAGTACGAACTGAGAGAAGCTACTGAGGCCAACATCTACACGATGACGGCGGATGAACGGAAGGAAAGGGGCATCAGCATGCTTCCGGGCAGCCTCGGGGAAGCGATAGGGGCAGCCCGAAAGAGCGACATCCTCCGTACTACCCTCGGGGATGAGACGTTCGAGAAGCTTCTCAGAAACAAGACGGCGCTCTGGGACGACTACAGGAGCATCGTCACAGCGTACGAGATGGAGAAGGACCTGCCGGTGCTGTAGCGTCTGAGGTGAGTGGTTCCGGCCGCGTCGGGGGCATCCTGCAGTCTTCTACATAGCCGTGGGGAAACCCATGAGGAGGTGGACGTTGACACGCCAGCTTGCACTCTTTACTGCGGCGATCGTTCTGTGCTCGCTTCTGACCTCCTGCGGTGGAGACGACCCTGCAGGGATTGATCCGAGCGATGCACAGGCCCCGACCGTCGTCGCGACGAGCATCGCGAATGGCGCCACGGACGTGAGCCTGATCGAGAGGATTGAGTTCACGTTCTCCGAAGACATGGACGCGGCGACCATCAACGATACGACCTTCCTTGTCGCCGGACGCTCACCACACGGCATCGTGGAATACGATGCCTCCTCCCGCACCGCCACTGTTGTTCCGGACACGCTCTACAATGCGGGGATCTGGCACTCGGCGAGGGTAACCACGGGAGCGACGGATACCGCCGGCAACCCCGCCGTCCCGGAGACGCTCACGTTTCAGACGGGCACGCTCGACCGTGAACACGTGGTGGACTGGATGGAGCCGAACGAGAGCACGGCCGGGGCGACGCCGGTGAGTGTGGATGTGCTCTACCACACCCTCTCCGGATGTGACACCGACGACGACTACTTCAGATTCACACTGACCGAAACGAAGAAGATCACCGTCAAGACACCCATCATCTATGCACCGATCGTCGATCGGAGTCCGGGCTGGAACACGTACTTCCTTCAGGAAGACGGCGATGAATACGCAACCAGAGGGACTTCCGCCCATACCGGAGAGACTCCTAGCTTCTTCCATACGTTTCTCCCCGGCACCTACTATGTGAGGATCTATAACAGCTACGGACTCGAAGAGAGCGGGTTCATCCTGTACGACGTGGAGTTCGAGACGGGAATTCCGTGCCAGGATGACGTGTACGAAGACAACGACTTTGGGGACGAAGCGGCAGCGCTGGCAATAGGGCAACACGATGAACTCAGAGGCTGCTACGTTGATGCTGACCATTTCACCTTCGAGATGGCAGCGGGAGTCACGATGACTGTTACGGTGGATGCGTCCTTCCCCCAGGGTGCTTGGGAGCACAGACGGATTGCCCTGGTGCCACCAGATGGTGGTGACGGCGTGTTCTACGATGGAACCGACAACCCGAGCACATTCGCGGTGACCTCGACAACTGCCGGATCGGCCACATTCATGGTCATGTTCTGGGAGGACGACGTGGATTACACGCTCGACGCGGCCATCTCCAGATAGCGGCCGCGCCGCAGGCAGCACCCCACGGCACAGGATCCAATGCTCCTTTACTTCCCTCACGAGAGCTTATAGACTCTTGTGGCTAACATCCTTTTTCCCAAATGTGATTCATGAAGGCTTGCGTCTTCCCCACGAAAACGGGAGACGGCACTCGGCAGAGTCCGCCCGATTGAGACGAGCGGGCGCCGCTAAGGAGGCCGCATGCGTGTTCTACTCTCAGGCAACGAGGCCGTAGCTCGCGGTTGCTTCGAGCATGGCGTCAAGGTCGCCACGGCCTATCCAGGCACTCCCTCCACGGAGATTCTGGAGAACGTCGTCAAGTACAAGGATGATGTCTACTGTCAGTGGTCCCCTAACGAGAAGGTCGCATTCGAAGTTGCGATGGGCGCCTCGTTCGGTGGTGTCAGAACACTCGTGGCGATGAAACATGTCGGACTGAACGTGGCAGCCGACCCCCTCATGACGTCGACGTCCGTTGGCGGTGACGGCGGGTTTGTGATC
>DAOVNE010000321.1 GCA_030630395.1 Candidatus Eiseniibacteriota bacterium | reverse complement strand
GTTCTGTCACACATCATGTCCGAGGGTGAGAGCTCCAGGCTTCACAGAAGGCTCGTGAATGAGCTTGGTCTCGTCTACAGCATCACGAGCTGGTCCAGCACTCCGTCGTACGGGGCCGGCACGTTCGTCGTCTCGATGACGATGGACCCGAAGAACATCGATGCGGCCGTGGATGCAGTACTCGAAGAGCTCTACCTCGTCACGGAGAGGAACGTGTCGAAGTCGGAGCTTGCCAAGGCCAAGAGGCTCAAGGCCGCGGGATTCTATCTGGGGCGGCAGGACATGGAGAGCATCGCTTCGAGTCTCGGCACTTCGGAACTCTCGACGGGCAATCCCGATTTCGAGGCGCTCTACGTGTCTCACATACAGGAAGTGACGGCTCAGGAGATACGCGAGGCGGCGGCGAAGTACTTCTACGACGACAACCTCGGCGTAGCCATCCTCGAGCCCATCGTGGAGGAAGAAACCGCAGCGCCGACGAGTTCGGTCGAGATCGAGGTCGGCGAGATTGAGAAGCACGTCCTGGACAACGGCCTCACCGTTCTCATCAAGGAGAACCGCACCAACCCGATAGTGACGGTCGGAAGCTACTCGTTCGGCGGCACACGTTTCGAGAGCGCGGACAGGAGCGGACTCGGCAATTTCGTGGCGCAGATGATGCCCCGCGGAACGAAGAAGAGAAGCGGCTCGCGCATATCAGAGGCATTCGACTCGATGGGTGCAGCCTACTACTCGTCGGGCAATCACACGAGAATACAGTCAGAGCTGACTCTGCTCTCCGCTGATCTCTCGGATGGCTTCGAGATCTTCGCGGACATCCTGATGAATCCGAAGTTCGATCCTGCTCAGATCGAGAAGGAGCGTGGGCTTGTTCAGGCTGCCATTCTTGCCCGCGGGGACAACTGGACAGCGGACGCGCTCGACAGAATGCGACTGGAGCTTCTCGGAGATCATCCCTACGCGATGCCGTCGGTCGGGACAGAAGAGACGGTGGCCGCCATCACACGCGAGGATCTCATTCTCCACCACGCGATGTACGTGGCTCCGGACAACACGGTGCTCACTATCTTCGGGGACGTGGATCTCGACGAGGCGCTCGCGCTGGTCGAGAAGGCATTCCGCAAGTGGAAGCCGTCGGGCGTGGCGCTGCCTGAGCCGGCGCCTGCACCTGAGAGGACCGAGCCTGCGACACTGACGAGTTATCACAACAAGGCTCAGACCGTGATCGCAATCGGCTACGGGGGAATGCCCTACGAGTCAGAGGATCGCTACGCAACCGACGTACTCGACGCCATCATGTCCGGCATCTACTACCCCGGCGGTCGCCTGCACGCCGATCTGCGCGGACAGGGTCTCGTCTACGTTGTGCATGCGTACAACTGGACCGGGTACGATATCGGTTACTTCGCGATCTACGCAGCCACATTCGACGAGGCCCTCGATCAGGCGATGGGCATTATCGAGGGGCACATGGGGCGGATCGCGGAAGAGCTCGTGACCGACGAGGAACTCGAACTGGCTAAGCAGCTCTGTATCATCATGAACCAGACATCCAACCAGACCAACTCCAACCAGGCGATCGATGCCGCGATTGCCGAGCTCTATGGCCTTGGGTACGACTATACGGAAGATTACGATGAGAGGATCCGGGAGATAACCCGGGAGGACGTTCTCAGGGTTGCCGGTAAGTACCTCGCGAACCCGGTCACGATCCTGAGGCGACCGGAGCCGGAAGAGAACTAGCAGGACGATAGTCGAGGGTCGTTTACGGGCCGGCGCGGGGGCAGCGTGAGTATCAGCCCTCCGCCGGCTCGGTCACGTTTCTTCTCTCCCACCAGTGGAGTGCGGCGACAACGATCCAGATGGCAGCTCGCCCACAGCCCACTCCCAGGGCGGCCCCGGCCAGAACATCCACCGGGTAGTGCACACCGACGTAGACCCTCGAGTAAGCCACGAGGATTGCGAAGGCAATGAAGATGATCACAAGGCGCGGCCAGCGCCACGCCAACACCATTGCCATCGCGAACGAGTTGGTTGCGTGAGAGGATGGGAAAGAGAACGACCCGGATCTTCTGACGAGAAGTCGAATCTCCTCCAGAGGAAGAGCGTTGCAGGGCCGCACCCTTCGCACGAGCGGTTTGAGCACGGCACTCGACAGCTGGTCAGCCAGCGCAACCGCGATGACGAGCATGACAGCCGTCATCCTGCCGCGCCGCCCTCCCCAGATCAGAAGCGCGATCCATAAGCCCCCGAGCACCGGATACCAGTTCTCCTGCCTGGTGACGACGGGCATGATCGCGTCCAGAATGGGACAGTAGGCGATCCCGTTCAGGAAGGCGAAGAGGCTCTGGTCGATGGCAATCACTTGATCGATCACGGGGAATCTCCGCTCTGTCCATCTGAGCCGTTCCGGACCCGCGCGGCGCGCTCGTCCTCGTGCTTCGCCTTGATCTCGTCCTCAGAGAGGTCAGGAGCATCCCAATGCAGTCGGTAGACGACCATCTCCGGCCCGCCACAGACGATATTGTCCTCGAGGACAACTCGGTATATGGGCTCGAATACGACCTCTCTCCTCACCATCTCCGGGTACCAGTTCGGGAAGAGAGCTGCGTAGTCCGGTCTCTTCTCCTCGAGGAACGAAAGCACGGCCGACTCCCGGCTGACCCC
>DAOVNE010000042.1 GCA_030630395.1 Candidatus Eiseniibacteriota bacterium | reverse complement strand
TTCCTGGTCTGGCTGGGAATCGGCAGGGGAGCGCATCTCGTGCTCGGCTATGATTTCCACATGGGGCACGACAGGGCGTGTGGACTCGAGCGGTTTGGTGAACTCGGGAAGGAGATGGGGTACGGTTTCGATGTCGTCCCGCCCGTGCTTCACGACGAGATCCCCATATCGAGCACGCGAATACGGGAGAGCTTGGGCAGGGGGAATGTCGTCACTGCGGGAAGGATGCTCGGCAGGGAATACAGGCTTGCGGGTGAGGTCGTCGCAGGCGATGGCATAGGAGCCCGCCGTTTCGGCACGCCGACGGCCAACGTCCACCTGCCCGAGAGAAAACTCCTCCCGGCTGACGGTGTGTACCTCGTCAGAGTGTCCTCGATCGAGGGCGCCTTCGGGCTCATGTACATTGGCAGACGGCCTACGTTCGGCAAGACCGAGCGGCGTGTGGAGGTCCACATCTTCGATGTAGACGTCGATCTGTACGGTGGGAGACTCGTGGTAGATCTCCTGAAGCGTCTTCGCGGCGACAGGAGATTTGATGGGGAAGAGGCCCTGGCGAAGCAGATCCTGCTGGATGTCGCAGAGGGCCGTGCGCTCGCGGGGGAGCTGTAGGTATGTGGGCCCCCAGGCACGGGTGCGATTTTGTCTTTGACACGAATACACACGTGTGCTAAATTGCAAAAGTTGAAGATGAGTTACAGGAATTCGGCAAGAACACGAGGAGCTGGGATTTGTCGCTGTCGAAGGAGAGGAAGCAAGAGATAGTCCGTCGCTTTGAGACCCACGCTGGCGATACCGGGTCGGCGGAGGTCCAGATCGCGCTCTTGACGGAGAGAATCGAGACGCTCGCCGAGCACTTCGGTCACCACAAGAAGGACAATCACTCTCGGTTGGGCCTTCTCAAGATGGTCGGCAAGAGGCGACGTCTTCTGAACTATCTCAAGTCGAACAAGGTGAGTAGTTATAAAGCAGTGATCAAGGAACTTGGGTTGCGCAGGTAGTGCGAGTTTCAAGTGATTACGCGCAAGCCCTATAAGAGCTGGCCCTCCCGCGAGCAGTTGGGAGGGCTTTGCTCAATGCCCCCGAAATGGGTGGAGGAGTAGGAATGCAGTTTAAGCTAGAGAAGGAATGGGCCGGAAGACCGTTCTCGATGGAGACGGGGCGTCTGGCGAAACAGGCTGGGGGAGCGGTGCTCGTCCAGTACGGGGAATCAGTCATCCTGGCGACCGTCGTGAGTTCAAAGCGCGCGATCGACCGTGACTGGCTTCCTCTATTCGTCGAGTACAGACAGAAGTTCTATGCGGCAGGTAAGATTCCCGGTGGCTTCTTCAAGAGGGAAGGCCGGCCGCAGACCAAGGAGATCCTGAGCGCCAGGCAGATCGACCGGCCGCTTCGTCCTCTCGTCCCGTCCTACATGAGGAACGAGATTCAGGTCTTCGTCAACATCCTCTCGGCCGACGGTGAGAACGACCCGGATATCCTGGGGATCATCGGTGCGAGTGCAGCGATGTGCCTCTCGAATGTCCCGTTTGCGGGACCGGTAGGTGCTGTGAGGATCGGACTCGCGGACGGCGAGTACCTTGTCAACCCGACCTTTGAGCAGCTCGAGACGAGCCGCTTGAACATAGTCGTTGCCGGAACCGACGAGGCCGTGGTCATGGTCGAGGGTTCAGCTCTTGAGATCTCTGAGGACGAGATGCAGGGCGCTCTTGATCTGGCACTCGTCGAGATCAAGAAGGCCGTGGCGTTCCAGAATGAGCTGATCGCGGGACGACAGGCTGAGAAGCTTGTCGTAACTCCGAAAGAGGCTCCCGAAGGACTCGAGGCGCGTGTTCGCGGCGCATACAGCGAGCAGATCACCAAGGCGACCGATATCCGCGACAGGATAGAGCGCAGTCAGCTGCTCGACACGCTGCGTGATGAGGCGCGGGAGGCACTGGCTGAGGACTACCCGGATGCGGGTTGGGCGATCTCCGATGTCCTTCGCGATATCGAGAAGGAAGCGATACGTGGTCGCGTGATCTCGGACCGTGTGAGAGTCGATGGGCGCGGTCCCGACGATGTGAGGCAGATCACGTGTGAGACGTCGGTCCTTCCGAGGACTCACGGTTCCGCGGTCTTCACAAGGGGAGAGACGCAGGCGCTCTGCGTGACGACCCTCGGTTCGACGAGAGACGAGCAGAAGATCGATGCTCTTGAGGGAGAGTCGTGGCGGAGCTACATGCTTCACTACAACTTCCCGTCGTTCTCGGTCGGTGAAGTGAGACCGATCAGAGGACCGGGCCGTCGCGAGATCGGTCACGGAATGCTCGCAGAGAGATCCATTGAAGCTGTGCTTCCGACCACTGAGGTCTTCCCGTACACGATTCGCCTTGTCTCCGACATCCTGGAGTCAAACGGGTCGTCAAGCATGGCCACAGTGTGCGCCGGCTCGCTGGCGCTCATGGACGCAGGCGTGCCGACGAAGTCGGCCGTGGCGGGTGTTGCCATGGGGCTGATCAAGGAAGGCGATGACTACGTCATCCTGACGGACATCCAGGGGCTCGAGGATCATATCGGCGACATGGACTTCAAACTGGCCGGGACGGAAGCAGGCATCACAGCGTTCCAGCTGGATTCGAAGATCGGCGCCATCCCCGCAAAGCTCCTTTCGGAGGCGCTTACCAAGGCGAAGGTTGCGCGGTTGCACATCCTCGGCATCATGGCTGAGTCGCTCGAAGGCCCGAGGTCGGATCTGTCGCAGTACGCTCCCAGGATCGTAATGGTGAAGGTTCCGCCGGAGAAGATCGGCGAGATCATCGGTCCAGGTGGCCGCGTCATTCGGAAGATCCAGGAGGAGACCGAGACCAAGATCGACATCGACGACGAGGGCATCGTCAAGATCTCCGGTACTGATGCCAGCGGCGTAGAGTCGGCACAGACGACCATTGAGCTCATGATGAAGGTGCCCGAGGTTGGGGAGATCTTCGAGGGGCCTGTCCGCAGCATCACGGATTTCGGCGCGTTCGTCGAGATCCTGCCGGGGCGGGACGGCCTGGTGCATATCTCAGAGCTTGAGTATCACCGCGTGAACAGCGTCGAGGACGTCTGCAAGCTGGGTGACATCATGAAGGTGAAGGTCATAGGGGTCGAGGACCATGGCAAGGTTCGCCTGAGTCGGAGAGCCCTCATGGAGAAGCCCGAGGGGTACGTTGAGCGCCCCAGCAGGCCGCCAGGCAGGCGTCCGTCGAGACCGGGTGGACGCTCAGGTGGCGATAATAGAAGAAATCGCAGGTAGTTTCAGAAAGGCCCGCCGGTTCGCCGGCGGGCCTTTTCTGTTGTGAGGGGCCTGTTTCATTGTATAGTCGGTCGCTGTTCGGATCTGCGACGATCTTGCGAGAGGATGCCGATTGACTGAGAGACTCGAGATCGAGATAACCCGTTTGAGTGCGGCCGCCGATCTGCCGCTTCCCAAACGGATGAGTGAGGGCGCCTCGGGCGCCGACCTTCATGCGGCACTCGACGGATCCGTGACCATAGAGTCCGGAGCCTTCGCCCTCATACCCACGGGAATCGCTATCGCCGTGCCGCGTGGTTATGAGGCGCAGGTGCGCTCCCGAAGTGGACTGGCTGCCAGGAACGGCGTGTTTGTGCTGAATAGTCCGGGAACGATCGATGCTGACTACAGAGGTGAGATAGGCGTAATACTGGCCAATCTGGGACCTCAACCTTTCACAGTGGAGCGAGGTGATCGAGTCGCACAGATCGTCGTGTCACGCGTTTCCGAGGTCAAGTGGGTTGAGAGAGAGGAGCTGGCCAGGACCGAGAGACAGGACGGCGGTTTTGGTCACACGGGCGTGAATCACGATCGGGAGTGATCGCTTTGATGAACGCCATAGAGACCGACCCTGAGAGCATGAAGGCGCGTCCGCTGGACTTCGTCTTTCTGCTTCGACCGGCCGTCATGGTGCCGCTCTGGCTCTTCCTCGTGCACGGGGCGCGTCTTGCCTCCCGACCGGAGAGCATCTGGTCTCCGACTCTCCTGCCTACTCTGAGAACCACCCTTGCCCTCGTCTCGATGAGTGCCATGCTGGGTGGCGCGTACATCCTGAACCAGATCGCAGACATCGAGACCGACAGACTCAACGACAAGCTCTTCCTGCTCCCGCGCGGTATCATCTCGGTGCGTGCGGCTCGGTTTGAACTGGCCGTGGTCTGGGTGATTGCTCTTCTTGCGGCGCTCGCCCTGCCCGTTCGCTTCGCCGCCGTACTTGCGGCCTCACTCCTTCTGTCTCTCACATATTCGAACCGACCAGTGCGCGCCAAGACACGGGCGCCTCTGGATCTCTTCTGGAACGCGATCGGCTTCGGCGCCCTGGGAGCGGCGGCCGGTTGGACGGCAGCCGGAGCGACGCTCGGGGCCCACGCTCTTCCGGCCGTTTCCTACGCGCTGGCTGTTGCCGGAATAACCGCCTCAACCACGATCCCGGATTCGGAGGGAGACAGGGCGACGGGGCTCTTGACGACCGTGTCCAAGCTTGGGGAACGCGCCACAAGTCTCCTGGCACTGATCCTCCTTTGCGTTGCCCTTGTTGTCGGTGTGATCGCTCGCGAGCCCGTTGCCGCTCTCGGCTCGTTGCTTTCACTTCCAGCACTCATTCGTGCGCACGCGTCCGGGCGTCGCAGAGACCGAACGCGTGGAAACCAGATAGCGGTCGCCGTCTTCGCGCTCCTTGTCTCTATCTGGTCCCCGTATCTCCTGGTTTTGCTCGTCGCTGTCGTCGCCGCCTCACGCTTGTACTATCGTACGCGTTTCGGAATCAGCTATCCCGGACCCGGCACTCCCTGATCCCCCTTGAAGTTAGCCCGTTGTCTTGGCAGGCGGGCTTTTCGGTTGACAGTGCTCTTGAGGTCTCCGTATCCTCGCCACATTCGAGGAGGCGCTAAGGAGGAGACAGGTCCGTGGACAGGGAACGCATCACCAACAGGCTGTCACGAGTCATGCTGGCGGTTGCCGGAGTGGCTGCGGCCTCACTCATCGCGGAATACGGGTTCTACCTGAGCCCGTCCCAATTCCACATTCTCCACATGGTAGACATCGCTATCGTGGCGCTGTTCATGCTGGATGCCGTCGTGAGGTTCTCCCTCGCGCGCCGCAAGATGGCGTTCATCCGGGCGCGCTGGCCCGGGCTTGTGATTGTGGTCCTCATAGCCGCTCAGATCGCCCTCGTGACTATGCTCCGGGGAAGAGGGTGGCTGGCGCCGTTCCTCGAGGTGAGAAGCGTTTTCTCGCTGGCTAAGGGTTACATCGTTGTCCTTCAGGGCTATCTTGTTGTCTTCATTCTCGGTGAGATGGTGAGGTTCAACCGGCAGTTGGCCTCCTACAAGATCAAGCCTGCGAGAACCGTCATCTTCTCCTTCCTGTTCATCATCCTGGTCGGCACGTTGTTGCTCTCTACGCCGCGCGCAACACCCGGGGGGCCGATCCGGTTCATCGACGCCCTCTTCACGGCAACCTCCTCCGTCTGCGTGACCGGTCTTGTCGTGCGCGATACCGGGAGTGACTTCACACGTCTTGGCCAGGGGGTGATCCTCGGCCTCATACAGATTGGGGGGCTCGGTCTCATCACGCTGACCGCATTCTTCGCTATCGTCATGAGACGCGGGCTCGGCGTGCGGGAGAGCCTCGTCCTGTGAGGGATGATGACGTTCGAGGCCGTCGGGCGGATCGGCCGAACGCTAAGGTACATGATTGCCATTACTATCGTCCTGGAACTTGTGGGCGCGGGCCTCCTCTACGCGCTTAGAGGCCCAGCGTACGGCACGATCGGGGACGGGGTCTTCATCTCCCTCTTCCACTCCATATCGGCCTTCTGCAACGCCGGCTTCTCTCTCTTCTCGACGAGCTTCGAGCGGCATGCGGGCGACATCCCTGTCAATTTCGTGATGACGTCGCTCATCATCATCGGCGGCCTGGGCTTTCCAGTCATCATGAATGCCTTCGGACGACGGCCACTCGTGGCAGGGCGCCGGCCCACGACGTCGAGGTGGTCGCTACACACCAAGCTGGTTGTCTTCATGACCGTCTCGCTTCTCTTGATCGGGACAGTCGGCTTCCTGCTGCTCGAGAACGACGGCATTCTCGCCGGGAAGTCGTTCGGGGAGAAGGTCCTGACGTCCTATTTCGCATCTGTGACTGCGAGAACCGCCGGCTTCAACACGGTCAGAACCGCGTGGCTCGGTCTTCCGACCCTGTTTCTTCTGGCCGCGCTCATGTTTATCGGTGGCTCGCCGGGCGGCACCGCGGGGGGCGTCAAAACGTCGACATTCGGTGTGGTTCTCGCTTCGATGGCGTCGATGTTCGGTGGCAAGGGCAGGGTAGAGCTCTTCAAGAGGAGGATACCCGACAGGATCGTTCGCGAGGCTCTCGTCGTCGTTGCGATGGGGATAATGGTCGTGAGCGCCGGTACGTTCGTGCTCGTGATCTTCGAGGATTTGACTTTGAGGCAGGTTCTGTTTGAAGTAGTCTCAGCGTTTGGCACGGTGGGGCTGTCGACGGGAATCACGCCAGGCCTTTCTGTGGCGGGTAAGCTCACCCTGATGATCATAATGCTGACCGGTCGGATCGGCCCATTGACGCTTGCGCTGGCCATCGGACAGAGAGACGTGCGAAGCCGGTACGACTACCCTGAGGGGCGGGTCGTGGTCGGGTAGCGACACACTCCGTGGTGTCCGTGGAGGTAATCATGAAGAGATTTGCGGTGATAGGCCTTGGGCTTCTCGGTCGCACCGTGGCACGGGACCTAGCGACTCGAGGGGTCGAGGTGATCGCGATTGACCGCGATCAGGAACTCGTTCAGGAGATCGCGGATGAGGTGACGCTGGCGGTCCGCCTGGATTCTACGAATCGCGAAGCACTCTTGAGGCAAGGGGTGGACAAGGTGGACGCGGCACTTGTGGCCATAGGGGAGAACTTCCAGGCGGCGGTGCTCACGACTGCAATCCTCAAGGAGTTCGGGATCGAGCGTGTGATCTCGCGTGCCGTTACCGAGGAAGAGGCTCGCATCCTGAAGCTCGTGAATGCAGACGAGGTGGTTCTCGTTGAGGAACTCGTGGCGCGCAAGCTCGCCCAGGGGCTCTTGACACCGAGCCTGGTCGACACGGTCAAGCTCTCGCCCGGCATCAGCCTTGCCAAGATCAAGACGGCTAAGGAGATGTGGGGAAAGACCCTCGCCTCGCTCAAGTTCCGCCAGCGCTACAAAGTGAACGTAGTCGCGGTCATTACGTCCGAGGGCGTGGACAGCGATGACCCAGTGACTCTTCTGCTCGATCCGGAGGCGGTCATCCATGAGGGGGATGTTCTCCTCGTAAACGGCCCGGATGAAGCCATCGAGCGGCTGGCCGCCGACGACAGCGATTAGCGGCGCTGGCCGCCGACGACAGCGATTAGCAACCTGGAGGCCTGATGAGGCAGCGCTACTACATCGAGGATATTGGCGAGCATGTGGATCGTGAGGTCACGCTTGAGGGCTGGCTGACCGGCAAGCGATCGAGCGGGAAGATAGCCTTCCTCCAGTTCCGTGACGGCACCGGCTTCATTCAGTGCGTGGCGAGCAGGTCAGACGTTGGAGACGAGGCTTTTGAGGCGGCGACCGGGTTGACCATCGAATCGTCTCTCAGGGTGACCGGCACCGTCAAGGCGGACAGCCGTGCTCCGGGAGGATTCGAGCTTTCGGTGACGGGCCTTGATATCGTGCACGTCGCGGATGAGTACCCGATCGGTCGCAAGGAGCACGGGGATGCGTTCCTGCTCGACCACCGGCACCTTTGGATCCGCTCGTCACGACAGTTCGCGATCCTCAGAATCAGGGCGACTGTGATATCGGCTGCGCGCGACTACTTCGACTCCCGCGGCTACACGATGCTCGACACGCCGATCCTGACCTCCGCGGCCTGCGAGGGGACCACAACGCTCTTTGAAACGGACTACTTCGGTGAGAGCGCCTACCTCACGCAGACCGGCCAGTTGTACAACGAGGCCA
>DAOVNE010000147.1 GCA_030630395.1 Candidatus Eiseniibacteriota bacterium | reverse complement strand
GTCAGTGTGATGTCGTCCGGCTGTGTCGTGTCGAGTGCGAAGGAGACGGTGCCATCGAGCGCCGTCCGTCCGCGTTCGTAGACATCGCTGCCGTTGGATACGCAGGCGAGGGCTTGAGCGAGCGTGCCCTGCTGCGTCCATACGACCACGTCAAATGTCGAACTTCCTGCAACCGCCGTGTCGGCATGCGCGACCGTCATCTCAGTCGGGATGTCGGTCCAGATGGGCATCTCGGGGTCGCCGAGGAGATTGATTTCGTACTGGTGCCAGCGGTAGACGTTCTCCGCCATTGAGAACGGAGCAAATGAGGCTTTTGCGGCTGCGAGCGCCTCGCCGGCCGTCTTCAGGTCCTCCTGGAAGACCATTTCGTAGAATCTCGCCATGTACAGATCCGAGTAGCCGTAGCCGGGGTTGCCTGGGGAGCCCCAGCCGTATCTGCTGTTACCGATGAAGGCCACAGCACCGCCGTTGGGGTTCTCAATGAAGCGTTCCGCGATACAGTCCTTGTCAAAGGCAGCCGGCCAACAGCCGATCGAGTAGAGCAGAGGCTGCTCGCTCGCGTTCGTCAGGCCCGATGCGTCCGCGCGATCGAGATACCCGTCGCCACATCCGATCACCGTATACCAGGCATGTCCGTCGTGGAGGAAGTGGCACAGTCCCCCGTTCACAGCGTCGATGACGGCCTGGACGGTCTCGTTGCCAAGGGACTCATAGAGCTTGAGGATTGGGTCGTATCTCGGCGGAATGGAGTCGTGATCGATCATATTGAGGCCGATCCCGGAGTCCGTGTACGGGTCGGACCAGAGGATCTCCCCAGCCATCAGCATGTCCAGCTGGTACGCAGTCCCGGGATTCTGCTCGTGAGCCAGGAGCTTGGCTACGAATGCCAGGGCATCAGTTTCATCTCCGACCGACGCGCGGCCAACAAAGACATCGGCGTAGAGATCCACGTCATCGTCGATCTCGCCGAAGATGGCGTC
This sequence comes from Candidatus Eiseniibacteriota bacterium, assembly GCA_030630395.1. Taxonomy (GTDB): domain Bacteria; phylum Joyebacterota; class Joyebacteria; order Joyebacterales; family Joyebacteraceae; genus Joyebacterum. The sequence continues at coordinate 3,887 of DAOVNE010000147.1, read as the reverse complement.
GCCGTCAGCGTTCCATGTGCCGTCAAGGTCGGCGTAGTAGAGATCACACGGGATGTCGTTGTCGTCAGGCTGGTAGTAGGCCTCGCAGTCCATGGCGAAGGCTATGCGCGCAGGAACCGTCGAGATGTCTCCACCAAGAAGGAACCAGATCGCTCCCCAGGTGTTGTGCGCGTCTGCGATGAAAGCGCGGATCCGCTCAGGCCCATCGCTGCCCGCGTACATTGCATCTATCCACTCGGTTGTGACGACGGTGGCGGGCACGCCCTTCCGGGTCTTCCACTCGGCGAGAGGCGCAAAGGCAGACTCGAAAGCTGCGCCTGTTATGACGACGTACTCTATGTCGTCCGATTCGAGGAAGGTGTCCCTATCGAGTGGCCGGCGCATGACGGGAGCCAGACGGCTCGGATTGTCTACGAGTGCCAGCGCAACGTCCAGGGCGGCATCGCGCACGCTCCGTGATGGGGCCGCTTCCTGGATCTCATACTCCACCGAAACAGTGATGCTGCGGAAGAACCGGAGCTTGCCTCTGTCGGGGATGAACTGGAGTGGGTGAATGGCCAGTCCGATCATCGTGTTGCCTACCAGATGCCCCGTCGAGACGTGCTTCACCACGAGAGCCGGATACGGCTCGCTCTGACTGTAGACGGTGGGGTCGCGAGGCGTGGGCCCTCTCTCCGGGAAGTCTTTGCCCGGAATCGGAAGAATCCGGGGGGGCTGCGCCGGGGCGGGCAGGAAGGTCTCCAGGAGTTCCGAACTCTCGGTGTGCACGACGCTCACGCCGAGTATCCTCGCATCACCCGGCAGCCCCAGCGTCAGCAAGCGGACCGGCAACTGTGGCCGTCCCACGTCCCGCAGAATATCGCAGTCCTCAAGCGTGATCAGGTCATATCCGTCGAGGTCTGAGAAGGCCAGGGCTTGCTGTGAGAACGTGACAGTGTGCTCGAATTGAGCCGCTACCGCCGATGTTGCAGGCAGAAGGACCATGCAGAGGAATGCCAGAGCTATCGGTTTGCTCAATCGTGGGTACATGTCCATAGCTCCTTTCGACGGGCGATCCAAGTGCTGAGGAGAATGCGCTCATTCCAGATTGAGGGTGTTGGGTTCCGTTGTCAAGGGAAGGATGCTGTAAGCGACTAGCACTCAGCCACCCCCCTCTGTATAGCCCCTGAGCGTGGTCGTTTCCGGGCGGACAAGTGCTTGACTGGACAAAGAAAACAGGGCCCAAAGGACCCTGTTCTCTCACTCGATATAGAAGTCTCTGTGGTGCCCGGAGCGAGACTCGAACTCGCACAGGCCTAAGCCCACCGCCCCCTCAAGACGGCGTGTCTACCAGTTCCACCATCCGGGCATTCCACTTGAGTTTCTACAAGCCCTTCCAACGGGGCGTCGAGAATCGTGAGAAAGGTATTCTACTCACCGGAGCCATCTGGGGCAACCGGAATCTCCTCCCCTGACGGCAACTCCTCTGTGGCAGCCTCATCACTACCCGGCAGCCCCCCCTCAAACTGCTGCGGTACGGGCTGTCCCGTTGCCGCTGCAGGAGCGGGCTGCATTCCCTTGAGTCCCTCTTCGACGGTCCCAGGCGTCCTTGTACGGACGATGAGGGCCATTGAGAGCGAGGAGACCATGAAGATCACGGCCAGATAGCGGGTGGCCTTCGTCAGAAACGATGCCGCCGTCTGTCCTCCGAAGACTGCTCCCACGCCGCCACCGCCGCCGAATGCCCCAGCCAGTCCTCCGCCCTTCCCGGACTGTAGGAGAACCGTGACAACCAGTCCCAGGCAGACCAGGATATGTAGTGCCAGCAAGACAGTGTACATCGAGTGATACCTCCCACGTGCCGTCGCACGGTCTGATGCCGCGCTCGTGCGGCATTGACACTAGCCGCGCCTAGACGGCGGCTCTGATGATCCCAGCAAAAGCGCCAGCATCAAGGCTCGCGCCACCGACGAGTACCCCGTCGACATCGCTCTCTGCCATGAGGCCGGCCGTATTGTCCGGATTGACACTGCCGCCGTAAAGAACCCGGAGTTCGTCTGCGACGGCATCCCCAAAGATAGCACCAACCGACCGCCGAATCAAGCCATGAACCGTATTCGCCTGGTCAGGGGTCGCACTGAGCCCAGTTCCGATGGCCCAGACCGGCTCGTAGGCGAGTACGATCCTCCGGGCGTGCTCGTGCGCGACGCCCAGGAGAGCGTTCTTGACCTGCTCCACCACAACATGCTCAGTTTTGCCGGCCTCGCGCTCAGCCAGCACCTCCCCGACGCAGACAACAGGAGTCAGTGTGCCGGAAAGCACCTTCAGTAGCTTGCGATTTACATCCTCGTCGGATTCTCCAAACAGCGCGCGTCGCTCCGAGTGCCCGATCAGGACGTGCGAGACACCGAGTGATTCGAGCATCTCGGTCGAGATCTCGCCGGTGAAGGCGCCCGCCGACTCCCAGTACACATTCTGTGCGCCGATCGCTATGCCGCCTTCACGAGTGGCGTCGACCGCGGTCTCAAGAACGACTGACGGCGGACAGATGAGCACCTCCGGCGGGTTGTCGATTCCGGCGATTCCGTTTCTGAGCTTCAGAAGAAACTGACGCGCCTCAGAGTGCGTCTTGTTCAGCTTCCAGTTGCCTGCGATGATCGGTCTTCTCGACACTGTGTCATAACTCCTTGTCAGGCGTCTGTGAGAGCTTCTATCGCCGGAAGGGGCTTGCCCTCAAGCACGGCAAGCGATGCTCCCCCACCTGTAGATACGTGACTTATCCTGCCGGCAACCCCGGCGCGACCAAGAGCAGCGATCGAGTCACCACCACCGACGATGCTGACAGCGCCCGCGTCCGTCGCCTTCGCGACCGCCTCGGCCACAGCGACTGTTCCGTGTGAGAAGGCATCCAGTTCGAACACACCGAGCGGGCCGTTCCAGACGATCGTCCTTGCTCCTGAGATAGCCTCTGAGAATGAACGGATGGTCTCCGGACCGATATCGAGTCCCTTCCATCCTGCTTCGATTCCATCGGCGGGAACGATCTTGGTCTCGGCTCCCTCAGAGATATCCCGCGCGACGACGACGTCGTCCGGAAGGAGCAGCGTTTTGCCGTCGGCCTCGGCGCGCTCGAGAATACGTGTGGCAGTCTCCAGACGGTCGTCCTCGACAAGCGAGTCTCCGATGGACAGACCCCTCGCCTTCATGAAGGTGAAAGCCATGCCCCCACCGATCAAGAGGATGTCGAGCACCGGCATGAGGTTCTCGATGACGCCTATCTTGCCGGAAACCTTGGCGCCACCCAGAATGGCCGCGTACGGGCGCTCGGGCGAGGCGGTTGCCTTGGCGAGATTCCGCAGTTCGTTCTCGATCAGGAATCCCATTGCGCACTCACTCAAGTGCCTGGTCACCCCGACGGTCGAGGCATGGGCACGGTGAGCCGTCCCGAAAGCGTCGTTCACATAAACGTCGCCCATCCGCGCCAGGCGATGGGCGAAATCCGGCTCGTTCTTCGTCTCCCCCGCGTGGAAGCGGAGATTCTCAAGAAGCGTCACATCCCCGTCATTCATCCGGGCCACAACGCCCTCGGTTGTGTCCCCGACGCAGTCCGGCGCCATCGTTACTCCCCGACCGATGAGTTTCGATAGCCGTTCAGAGACCGGTCTCAGGCTCAGCTCCGGGACGCTCGCACCCTTGGGGCGCCCGAGGTGAGAGATGAGAACCGCCTTCCCGCCGTGTTCCCTTATGAACTCGATCGTCGGAAGAGCCGCCCTGATGCGCGTGTCGTCGGCAACGCGGCCGTCGCTTGCGAGCGGAACATTGAAGTCGACACGCGTCAGAACTTTTTTCCCTCTCAGATCGAGGTCCTTCAGATGCTTCTTCACAGCCATGAGGGGTAACCCCTACCT
>DAOVNE010000045.1 GCA_030630395.1 Candidatus Eiseniibacteriota bacterium | reverse complement strand
GTCGGCGACCCGCAGCCTGCATACGAGATCTTCGTCTGGAACGCAGAGGACGCCACTGTGCTCGACGGGTGGCCGAGGACGACGAGCAAATTCTGCTGGGCGACGCCCTCTCTCGGTGACATCGACCATGACGGGCTCGACGACATTGTGATCCCGTGCGCGGACGGCAACCTCTATGCATGGAGCGGGGACGGCACCGAGCTCAGGGACGGAGACAACAATCCGCTGACGGACGGTGTCTTCGCCAGTCTGGGAGCTTCGTGGGCGTACGGCTCTGCGGTCATCGTCGATCTGGACGGTGATCATAATCTCGACATTCTGGTTCCATCACGCTCCGATAGCATCTACTGCTTCAACGCCGATGGTACGCAGGTCCCGGGCTGGCCCGTCGGCGTTTCAGGGAATGCAATCTCATCCCCCTGCGTCGCGGACCTGGACGGCGACGGGGATCTTGAAGTAGTAGCCACCGCGGACTGCGATTCCATGTGGGTGTTCGACCACGAGGGGATCGTGCTCGCCGGGTGGCCGAAGAACGTCGATGTGGGAGGCGGAGCCTACGACGGCGACTTCCCTCCATCTCCAACTGTCGCCGACATCGTGGGCAACGCTGAACTCGAGATAGTCCAGGCCGATGTGGAGGGGAACGTCTACATCTGGACCTGGTATGGCGCACTGCTCCCCGGCTGGCCACAGGCGATGGGTGATCGCGCCAACTCAAGCCCGTCCGTCGGCGACATCGACGGCGACAGCGGCTGGGAGATCGTGATCGGCTGCAACAGCGGCAAAGTATACGCTTTCGATGACGACGGATCCATCCTGGACGGCTGGCCTATCCAGACTGACGACGAGATTCTCTGCACTCCTACTCTCGTCGACTTCGATAGTGATGGTGACATAGAGGTTATCGTTTCGGGCATGGACGCCAACGTGTATGTCTGGGACGTCGAGGGCCACTATGACTCCGGCGACGGCGTACAGTGGGCGACGTTCCGGCAGAACTTCCTCCGGAACGGGTTCTTCGGGTATGAGGAACCGGTCGGAGTAGACGAGGGAGAGCTTCCGACGCACGGTAGGATGGTCCTGGAGCAGAACTTCCCGAACCCGTTCAACCCGACCACTACCATTGCGTTCCACGTACCTGATGGGGGCGCAGCGATCGAACTCGGCGTCTACAACGTGGCCGGTGAGCGCGTCCGGACGCTCCTCGCAGAGGAGATGTCTCCGGGACGGAAGACCGTGATATGGAACGGGCTCAACGACCACGGCGAACGTGCCTCATCCGGAGTCTACTTCGTGAGACTCACTTCCGATGCCACCAAGCTGACGAAGAAGGTCGTTCTGTTGAAGTAGGTTCGGCAGAGCCGCGACACGTGGGTGGCGACCGCGGATGACACGACCGCCGCGTGGCATGACAGTGAGAAGGGCCGAGCATACTCCAGCCCGGCCCTTCTTCGTATTCCCCTGCAATCAGCCCTCGACTACAATCGGCTACGATCAGTCGTCGTGCTCGGCCAGGATATCGTAAAGCTCATCAACCCTCCGGCGAGTCGCCTCCTGCTCATTCGAGAGCGTCTTGACCTTCATCCCGTCGCCGTAGACTTCTGGGTCCGTGAGCGCAACAAGGATCTCCTCGAGCCTGCTCTCTCCGGCTTCAATCTCGTCTCGTGCCTCTCGCAGCATCTTGCGAAGTGCCTTCTTCTCCGGTGAGGCGTTCTGCCTCTCCTCGGCCTCACGGCGTTTCTGCTCTTTGCTTTTGGGCCCGCCACCTCTTCGCTTGCCGGTCTTTGCCGGAGCTTCCGCGTCCGAGCCCCCGGAGTGCCGCGTGCCTCCCAGCGCACTGCGCGGGCCTCCTGAGCCCCCCCTGCCGCCACGACGCGAGGCATCTTCCTCTTCTGCCTCACGCTTCTTGGCCCAGATGTAGTCACTGTACGTGCCGATGTACGTCCTGATCCCTCCACCAGCAACCTCGATGACCTTGGTTGCTATCGCGTCCATGAACGAGCGGTCGTGCGACACGAAGCAGATCGTGCCGTCGTATCGGGAGAGCGCTCCCTCGAGAACCTCTCGTGAGGCGACGTCGAGGTGATTCGTTGGCTCGTCCAGGAGCAGCAGATTGGCGGACCTGAGCAGCATTTTGGCGAATGCGAGACGGCTCTTCTCTCCCCCCGACAGCACACGAACCCGCTTGTCGATGTCACTGCCGGTGAACATGAACGCTCCAGCCAGCGCACGAAGCCTTGGACGCATGTCATTTGGAGATACAGTCTCAAGCTCCCCCAGCACGGTGTTGCTGAGGTTGAGTTCCTTGGCCGGATCCTGGCCGAAGTACTGCATCGTGACGTTGTGTCCGAGCTTTCTTTCACCGCGTGCTATCGCAACTCGATCGGCGATGATCTTCATCAGAGTCGACTTGCCGGCGCCGTTCACGCCGACCAGCGCCACACGGTCTCCCCTGGTGATCTCGAGGTCAAGGCCATCGAAGACGACGTTGTCCCCATAAGACTGACGGACTCCCTTCAGGGAGATCGTGACCGCACCGCCCCGCTCAGGCTGAGGGAACTTGAAGTGTATCGCCTTGGTGCTCCGCGGAATCTCTGTGAGCTCGATCCGCGCAATCATCTTCTCGCGGCTGTGAACGAGCGGCGCCTTCTTCTTGTCGCCCTTCCACCTGTCCACGAATCGCTGAAGATGCGCGATCCTCCGCTCCTCCTGACGCCGAGTTGCTATCAACACGTCACGCTGCTTCTCACGCTGCTCAAGGAAGGACGTGTAGCCACCCGTGTAGTCGGAGATTCCGGTGGAACCGAGTTCACTGATGCGGGAGACGACGCGGTCAAGGAATGAGCGGTCGTGAGAAACGAGCACCACAGCTCCGGGATAGGTCGACAGGTACTCCTCAAGCCAGATGATGGATTCCAGATCCAGGTGGTTCGTCGGCTCATCCAGAAGGAGTACGGTTGGGCGCGCGAGGAGAAGCTTCGCGAGCGCAATCCGCATCTGCCACCCACCGCTGAACTCCTCCGTCATCCTCCCGTGGTCCTCTTGAGCGAATCCGAGACCGGCCAACACCTCTGCAACACGAGTCTCGATCGTGAAACCTCCCATCACGTCGAAGCTGTGCTGTAGATCGGCATACTCCCGCATGACGCGCGCATGCTCGCTTCCATAGGGGTCCGTGTCGGCCATGAGGTGCTCGAGGTCGCGCATGCGAATCTCCATATCGAGAAGCTCGCTATGGATGGTCATCACTTCGTCGAACAGCGTCCGCCCGGATACGGTGAGCTCCTCCTGAGGCAGATAGCCGTACGTCGTGCCCTTCGAAGCCGAGATGGTGCCGGCATCAACCCCCACGTCCCGCTTGATCAGTCGGAGAAGCGTGGTCTTGCCACAGCCGTTCGGCCCGACGAGGCCGACGCGATCCCGGTCACCCACACGCCAGTTGAGGTTTCGGAACAGGGGTGTCCCGCCGAAGGAGATGCTCAATCCGCTCAGGAGTATCATGCGCTGCCTTCTATAAGGGAGAAACTCTGTTGACTCCAGAGTATACTACGAATGACGGTGGCGCATCCAGTCCAGCCGGTGATATGGTCATCTCAGCACAGTCTGTCGGTGTCGCACTCGGGCTCTCATCACGCCCGCCCACACACGGAGGCCTCCATGTTCGAGCAGCTGGCACAGGATTCCACCTCGGGCGCTTCCGCGACCATGCGGGCGGCTGCTCTCGAGATGGCCCGGATGGCCGAGACCTCAAAGGCGCCCGACCCGGGAGAGTTCTGGGAGGAGCTGACGGCTGCCTGCACGGAACTCATCAGCGTCAAGCGGGAGATGGCACCCGTCATCAACTTCGCCGGCGAGGTTCTCTCGTCCACCCAGCGCGTGATCCTCTCCGGGCTTGGCACGGAGGCCCTGAGAGGAACGGTCGCGATGGCAAGCGAGCGGGCCATCGAACGTTCGGAGATGGCGACCGAGAGCGTCGGTCGCAAGGGGTGCGGGCTTGTGGAAGACGGCGTCACGGTCGCGACACTCAGCACGAGCGAGTGCGTGCTTGAGGTTCTGAAGCAGGCTCGGGAGTCGGGACGGAAGTTCCGTGTTCTCCTTTCTGAATCACGTCCGGCCTTGGAAGGCGTGGAGCAGGCCCGTCGGATGGCGGCTCTGGGAATCGAGGTCGTCCTCGTCGTGGACGCTGCCCTCCCCCACCGCATCTCCGAGAGCGGACTCGTGCTCGTCGGCGCCGACAGTGTGACGTCGAAGGAGATCGTGTGCAAGATCGGCGCTTACCCTCTTGCTCTCGCCGCCAGGGAGTACGATGTGCCCATGGTCGCGGTGGCTCCGCTTGATAGATTCATCCCCGAGGCTCTTGCGGTAAGCCAGAGCCGACTCGCCGATCCCAACCAGATCCTGAGCGACGCACCGGCTCACCTCACCGTCGAGAACGGCTACTTCGAGCCTGTCCCGCTCGACTTCGTGCGATCCGTGGTCACGGAGAAGGGGATTTTCGATCGCGAGGAGGTCGAGGAGCAGCTCCGGATCCGTCCTGTGGCCCCTGCCCTTCTGCAGATCCTCTTCCCTCGGTAGTGAGGGCCCTCCCGGAGCCACGAAATTCGGGTGGACACTCCTCCCGGCGGACTGATAGAATCGATATCTTGGCCATGCATTCCGGGTACCGGTGCTCCCCGGGCAGGGTCGAGATGAGACCGTGAAGGGCCGGACAAGCGCAAACCCGGACGAGCACGGGACCTGATAAAACCACCCAACGAACACCGCAAATAACAACGGAGGCAGTGATGGCGGAGAGTAAATTCGTCAGCACGATAGCACCGGAAAAGGTGCACGAGACACTGGGCAAGTACATACTTGCCGACGGGTTTGACATGGTCCTCGATCTCGAGAAGAGCAAGGGGGCCTATCTTCACGATTCCCGCACAGGGAAGGACTTCCTCGATTTCTTCACGTTCTTTGCTTCCTCCCCCATCGGGCTCAACCATCCCCGACTCACCGACCCGGCGTTCGTGGAGAAGCTGGGCAGAGTCGCCATCAACAAGCCATCGAACTCAGATCTGTACACAACGGAGATGGCTGAGTTCGTTGACACGTTCGGCAGATTCGCCGCACATCCGAAGCTCAAGCACCTCTTCTTCATCAGTGGAGGGGCTCTGGCTGTCGAGAACGCTCTCAAGACCGCGTTCGACTGGAAGGTGCGGAAGAACATCGCCGCAGGCGTGAACACGTCCGACATGGCGGACGACGAGGTGAAGGGATCAAAGATCATCCACTTCGAGCAGGCGTTCCACGGCCGGTCCGGCTACACGCTGTCCGTGACCAACACCTTCGACCCGAGGAAGACCCAGTACTTCCCCAAGTTCGACTGGCCCCGCATCCTCAATCCCAAGGCGAAGTTCCCTCTCGAGGGTGAGAACCTTGCGGCCACTGAGAAGGCGGAGCGCGAGGCTCTTCAGCAGATAGACAAGGCGATCGCCGACAATCCCAATGACATCGCAGCCATACTGATTGAGCCGATCCAGGGCGAGGGCGGAGACAACCACTTCCGTCCTGAGTTCTTCCAGGCGCTGCGCCGAATCGCCGACGAGCAGGACATTCTGCTGATCCTCGACGAGATCCAGACGGGCATGGGAATGACGGGGACAATGTGGACCTTCGAGCAGCTCGGGTTCGTTCCCGACATCGCGTGCTTCGGCAAGAAGGCTCAGATCTGCGGGATCATGGCCTCGGACAGGATCATGGAGGTAGAGGACAACGTCTTCGTCGTGTCATCAAGGATCAACTCAACGTGGGGCGGCAACCTGGTCGACATGGTTCGCTGCCAGCGCTACATCGAGGTGATCGTCGAGGAGAAGCTCGTCGAGAACGCGGCTTCGATGGGCAAGCGCTTCCTGGACGGCATCGGCGGCATCGCGAATGACTCCGGCGGCAAGATCTCCAACGTCCGCGGCCGTGGATTGATGTCCGCGTTCGACCTGCCATCGTCCGAGATGCGCGATGGACTTCTTGGCCGACTCGCTGGATACGGAGTCATGGCTCTCTCTGCCGGTCCATTGGCGGTACGATTCAGGCCACCGCTCAACGTTCTGTCCGCGGAGGTCGATACGGCCCTCGAGGCAATAGCAAAGGCAGCAAAGGAGTTGTAGTTGAGGCACCGAAGCCTCACAGCAGTTCTCGTCCTGCTCAGTATCCTCGCCGTCACCCGGGGGCGCGCAGCCGCTCCCCCGGTGCCGGCTCCGCCTCCGTGCGTCTGTGATATCTCCGCCTATGATGTTCCTGACGATGGTGGAGGAGCAATCGCGGTCTCCTGGGAGCTTGCGACCACAACCATCTCCCCGGCCGTGACGCGGTTCGAGGTACTCCGCTACGCGGCCGGTGAAGAGCCTGTTTCCGTTGGTGAAGTGCCCTTCACAGACTCTGACTTCGTTGACGTGGACGCCGATCACGGCAGAGCCTACCAGTACATCGTCCGCACACACACGATAGACGGATTCGTCGATTCGGTACCCAGCGACGCCGCCATTGCGACGGCCCAGTGGTTCGCTCACGGACGGGTCAGCTCTCTCGTCGCCGTCATCATCGTCTGCGGATCGATCATCTTCTTCATCTTCCGCGCCAGATCCGGGGCTGAACTCTTCATACGGAAGATTCCTGGACTTGACGCCGTTGATGATGCCGTAGGACGTGCTACTGAGATGGGTCGGCCGGTCCTCTATGTGCCGGGGATCGAGACTGTGAGCGAGGTCGGGACGCTGGCAGCTCTCACGATCCTGGGCCATGTGGCAAAGAAGGTCGCGCAGCACGGTACGCCGCTTCTGGTCCCGACGGCAGATCCGATCGTCATGACCACGGCACAGGAGATCGTGAAGCAGGCCTATGCCGAGGTGGGGCAGTCGGACAGATTCGATCCGTCGAGCGTCTTCTACCTCACGTACGACCAGTTCGGATACACGGCCGGCGTGGACGGCATCATGGTCCGCGAGAGGCCCGAGGCCGTCTTCCTTCTCGGCTACTTCGCGGCGGAGTCACTCATTCTGGCCGAAACTGCACACGAGATCGGCGCCATTCAGATCTCGGGAACGAAGGAGACATCGCAGCTGCCGTTCTTCGTTGCGGCTTGCGACTATACGCTTATCGGCGAGGAGATCTTCGCTGCGTCGAGTTACCTGTCGCACGAACCGGTCATGCTGGGGAGTCTCAAGGGTCAGGACTTGATCAAGATCGGAATCGTCTACGGAATAGTCGGTCTGGTCATCGTAGCCTCCATCGGATACGCGATCGCACCCGACGGAACATCGGTGCTGTCCGGAGCGTTGGAGGCAGTGAAGCTATGGTTGGCGGGGAGCTAACTGGACAATGAAGAGAACCGTACCTCTTGTCATCACGTTTCTGACCGGGTTCTTCCTGGTCGTGGCGTTCTTCATCCCGCACGAGCCTTTCGGTGAACTCGAGCAGCGGCTCTTGGTGTGGTTTGCCATCGTCTCGGGCTTCACGATGCTCCTTGGAGTCGATAACCTGATCAGATCCCATGCCAAACGGATAGCCAGAACGGACACGGGGTGGGGACACAGCATCGCGCTTCTGGTGGGGCTTGTCGTCACTGTGGTTGTCGGAGCGATGGGCTTCGCGCGTTTCGGAAGCCCGTTTCACATGCAGTCCCCCTTCATGTTCGTGTACACGTATGTCATCGTACCGCTGCAGGGCACGATGTTCGCGCTTCTCGCATTCTTCATCGCGTCAGCGTCGTACCGGGCCTTCAGGGCCAGAAACACCATCGCCACGCTGCTCCTGGTCTCCGCCGTCATCGTCATGCTCGGCAGAATACCGATAGGCGCGGCCATCTCGGACTTCTTCCCCGCGGCGCAGGAATGGATAATGGACGTTCCGCAGCTCGCTGCGAAGCGTGGAATACAGATTGGAGCGGCGCTCGGCGCCGTCTCAATGTCACTCAGGATCATACTCGGCATTGAGCGAAGCT
>DAOVNE010000170.1 GCA_030630395.1 Candidatus Eiseniibacteriota bacterium | reverse complement strand
TGTCTACAGCGGGAGACGTCTTCGACATCCCGACCGCCCCGAAGGCCTTCAGCACCGTTCGGGATGCGCTCAGCAACGCGGGGACCGATGTTGCGCACGCGGAGATAACGCGTGTCCCAGGCACGACCGTCAAACTCGACCAGGGCGACGCGGGCAAGGTCCTCAGGCTGATCGAGGCGCTCGAAGAGAACGACGATGTCCAGCACGTCTCAGCGAACTTTGATATCCCCGATGATGTGCTTGAGGCCCTCAAGGACGAGAAGTAGCGAGGAAAGCCCTTAGACGAGGGGTAGCGACGTGGCCGACAACGCCATCGTTCTGGGTATCGACCCGGGGAGTATCGCTACCGGGTTCGGCGTGGTCGCTCTCGAAAACGGGCGAATGAGGATCATCTCGTCAGGCGTCATCCGGGTTCCCTCGGGGGCGCCGTTCCCCGAACGTCTGGAGCGCATCCACTCCGAAGTCATCCAGCAGATAGAAACGCACCATCCGGACATGGTGGCCGTTGAGGATCTATTCTACGCCAAGAACGTGAAGTCCGTGCTCAAGCTCGGACATGCGAGGGGGGTTGTCCTCCTCGCGGCCGCTCAATCGGGGCTTCCCGTCCACGAATACGCCCCTCGCGCCGTGAAGCAGTCCGTCGTCGGCAGCGGGGCCGCCACCAAGGACCAGGTGGCCTCGATGGTGGGCCGCCTTCTCGGACTCGAGGCGGGAGCGGTGAAGGACGATGAGGCGGATGCCCTCGCCGTAGCAGTCTGCCACATACACAGGATGAACGGACCATGATCGCCCAGCTGAGCGGAACGCTTCTTAAGAAGACCGCGGCGGACGTCGTTGTCGATATCGGCGGAGTCGGCTATCATGCCTTCATACCGCTCTCGACCTTTCGGCTCATAGGCGTGCCCGGGGACCGCGTTCATCTCTTCACGCACATGCATGTCCGTGAGGACTCGCTCGATCTGTTCGGTTTCTCAAGTGAAGCCGAGAGGACCATCTTTCTCGAACTCATCAGCGTGAGCGGCATCGGACCCAAACTGGGTCTTGCCGTTCTCTCGGGACTCTCGCCAGAGGTGTTTCATCGCGCGGTCGTTGATGAAGACCTTGGGCTTCTCACGAGCATCAAGGGAATCGGGAAGAAGACGGCACAACGGCTCGTTGTGGAACTCAAGGAGAAGCTCTCCGGTATAGATGTCTCCTCGATCGGGGGAGGTGGTCCGGAGGTCCACGAGGAGATCGGCGATGCGGTGATGGCACTCGTATCTCTCGGAATCCCGAGGGCGAGGGCGCGCGATTCCGTGCTCGCGGCGCGACGCGATGGCGGCGACGATCTGTCGGTGGAGGAGCTAGTCAAACGGGCACTCAGGAAGTAGGGGGAATCAGCATGTCCGACGAGAGGGTGACCGCTCCCGCGCTTTCCAGTGACGATGCGCGCTTCGAGACACAGCTCAGGCCACCCGGCTTCTCTGAGTTCGTGGGGCAGGATTCGCTCAAGAGCAACCCGAGCGTTTTCATTGAGGCCGCACGCAAGCGAGATGAGCCGCTCGATCACTGTCTCTTTTCCGGTCCTCCCGGACTCGGCAAGACTACGCTCGCGCACATCGTCGCGCACGAGATGGGGAGCGACCTCGTGGCGACATCGGGCCCGGTCATCGAGCGCGCCTACGATCTTACGGGAATCCTCACAAACCTGAAGCGGGGTGACGTGCTCTTCATCGACGAGATCCACCGTCTGTCGCATGTCGTGGAGGAGTATCTGTACCCTGCGATGGAAGGCTTCTCGGTCGACATCCTTCTCGACAAGGGGCCGTCCTCAAGGAGCGTGAAACTCAATCTGGAGCATTTCACCCTGGTCGGCGCCACGACGCGTGCCGGGCTTCTGACGTCTCCCTTGAGATCGCGCTTCGGCATGGCACTGAGACTGAACTACTACAACCCCGAGGAGCTTGCACAGATCGTGAAGCGGTCGGCGCGGATTCTCGGTGTTACGATAGACGACGATGGAGCGTTGGAGCTGGCGAGCCGGTCCCGCGGAACACCGCGGATCGCGAACCGCCTCCTGAGACGCGTGCGAGATTTCGCCGATGTGATGGGCGACGGGCGCGTGACGGCGGAGGTCGCGCACGAATCGCTTCTGAGGCTCGAGGTGGACGCGCGCGGTCTGGATGAGATGGACCGAAGGATCATGGAGGCAGTGATCCACCGCTTCGACGGTGGTCCCGTGGGGGTCAAGAGCCTGGCGGTGGCGGTCGGCGAGGAAGCCGACACGATCGAGGAAGTTTACGAGCCGTTCCTGATCCAGGAAGGTCTTCTGAAGCGAACGTCGCGCGGTCGTGAAGCGACGCAAGCGGCCTACGAGTATTTCAATCTTGCGGGTAGCGACGGCGAACAAGGAAGACTACTCTAGAGGTGAAGCCTTCTGCCCAGAACTCGCGACGGCTAGAGAAGAAAGGCGGCGCCTCCAGGGCCACATGCGTGTACTCCTTCACATCTGCTGCGGCCCGTGTGCCATCGTTCCGATTCGTGAGCTTCTCGAAGCGGGACATCAGGTAGACGGGGCCTTCACGAATCCCAACATCCATCCGTACCGGGAGTTTGAGAGACGGCGTGAGGCCGCCCGTTCGGTTGCCGCTCACCTTGGTATCGAGATCGTCAGGGAAGACCCTTACGGGCTCGTGGAGTTCCTGAGGGCCGTGGTTGGTCACGAAGAGAGCCGCTGCCCCATCTGTTACCGCATGAGGATGGACAGGGTCGCGGAGCTGGCGGCACAACTCGGCCACGACGCTTTCACCTCGTCGATGCTCGTGAGCACGCACCAGGACCACGACGCCGTTCGCGCCGCCGGGGAGGATGCCGGGCGGGAGCGAGGCGTGCGTTTTCTCTATTCGGACTACAGACCGCTTGTGATGGACGGAGTCCGTGCATCCAAGGAGATGGGGCACTACCGTCAGCAGTACTGCGGCTGCATCTACAGCGAGTGGGAACGATACAGGGACCAATGATGAAGACGAGCGATTTCGACTACGAACTCAGACGTGAGTCCATTGCGCAATATCCGAGCGAGCGGCGTGACGAATCGCGGCTCCTCGTGCTTGGGCGCGACACCGGTGAGATGGAGCACCGCCTCTTCAAGGACATCCTGGACTACCTTGCTCCCGGCGACATCCTTGTCGTGAACGAGAGCGAGGTCATCCCGGCCAGGTTTATCGGGGAGAAGAAAGCGACCGGCGGCAAGGCGGAGATGTTCCTTCTGAAGGAGACCGGGCTTTGCCGTTGGGAGGTACTCGTTCGCCCGGGAAGCAGCATTCGCGAGGGGGCCGTTCTCTCCTTCGGCGACGGTCTTCTGGAGGCGCGTGTGCTCGAGGTCCTGCCGGCCGGGAAGCGCATCGTCGAACTTGTGGCAGACGGGGATCTGGATCTTGTGATCGCCGCTCTCGGACAGATTCCACTTCCGCCTTACATCGAGCGGAGACCGGAGCCGCTCGACCGTGAGCGCTATCAGACCGTCTATGCGCGGGTGAAGGGAGCGGTGGCGGCGCCGACCGCGGGCCTTCACTTCACCGATGAGATTCTTGATGAACTCGCCGATCGCGGGGTCGGGATCGCTCCGGTGATCCTGCACGTCGGCCTCGGGACGTTCAGGCCCGTATCGAGCGATGATCCTGAGGACCACGAGATGGACGAGGAACGCTTCGAGGTCTCTGACGAGGCCGCCTCTCTCATCAACGCGGCACGCGACGGCGGGGGAAAGATCGTCGCTGTCGGGACCACGTGTGTTCGCGTTCTCGAGTCGGTCGCGGACGATGCGGGAAAGATGGTGGCCGCCGCCGGCAGTACCGATCTGTTCATCCGTCCGGGTTACCGGTTCCGTTGCGTTGATGCGCTCATCACGAACTTCCATCTTCCCAAATCAACACTCCTGATGCTCGTGGCGGCATTCGGAGGGTATGACGAAGTCATGGCGGCGTACAGGGAGGCCGTTGAGCGAAGCTACCGCTTCTACAGCTACGGTGACGCGATGCTCGTGCTCTGAGCCGGTGTGGTGCATCAGTTCTGAGTCTGCGGAGGGGCGATGTTCGAGTTCAGGGTGATAGCCGAGGATACGGAGACCGGGGCCAGAGCCGGCGAACTCGTGACGCCGCACGCCGTCATCGAGACTCCGGTCTTCATGCCGGTGGGCACGCAGGGCACCGTGAAGACTCTGTCTCCTCAGGATGTGAAGGCGACAGGCGCGCGCATTATCCTGTCGAACGCCTACCACCTCTATTTCCGTCCCGGACCCGAGATCATCGAACAGGCAGGCGGGCTCCACAAATTCATGGGCTGGGACCGGGCGATCCTGACGGACAGCGGTGGCTTTCAGGTGTTCAGCTTGGGGCATCTGAACCGCGTTCGTGAGGAAGGTCTTGAGTTTCAGTCGCACCTCGATGGCTCCAGACACTTCATGTCGCCTGAGGACAATGTACGCTTGCAGCGCTCCATCGGGGCGGACATCATCATGGTTCT
>DAOVNE010000044.1 GCA_030630395.1 Candidatus Eiseniibacteriota bacterium | reverse complement strand
GGATGATGTCGTTCGTGTCGCGAACGAGTATTTCATTGAGGAGAACAGGACGGTTGGTTGGCTCGTCGAGACCGCTTCCGAGGATGGTGGGGAGCGTGGTGACGAGGTCGACATGCGTGTGCTCATGCAGTGGGTGATGACCTCGCTTCCGGAGGAGGAGCAGCGCGATCTCATGATGCGGTTCCAGTCCATGAGCGATCAGGAGAGACAGAAGCTCGCGGAGGAACTGTGGGCGCGGATGCTGGATGAGCAAGGCGGCGGAGAGAAGACCGACGCAGATCCGAGCTAGGACGTGAGATCAGACCGACCACCGTCAAGACCAAGGAGTGTACGATGAGGAGACTACTCACAATCACAACGATTCTCCTGGCGGTTATCATCCTGCTTCCTGCGCAGGTCGATGCCGGCAGGGTGAAGCACCCAAGCAAGCTCAAATTCGATGACATCGCTCTAAAACCGATCGAGTACGAGGAGATCTCGTTTGACAACGACATGACCGGGTTCTTCGTGGAGGACCGCGAGGTTCCGATCGTCGATATCTACATGCTGATTCCTACATCGAGAGCCACGAGGGACAAGACCGGGCTGAACGAACTCGCCGCATGGGCGATCAGAAACGGCGGAACCGGGGAGTGGCCGGCGGAGAGGATCAATGAGGAGTTGGAGTTCGTCGCCGCGATGGTCGAGATCTACTCCTCGGATCTCAGGACGACGGTTCATGTCAACTGTCTCAAGAAAGACCTCGATCTCTGTCTGGAGATCCTGGGAGCGCTTCTGACGAGCCCGAGCTTCCCGGAAGAGAAGATAGAGCTCAAGCGATCGACGATGCTCGAGGACGTCAGACGCGAGAACGACGAGCCGCGCAGGATCGCGATCAGGGAGCTGAGAAAGGTCGTCTACGGAGATCATCCGATGGCCTGGCACAAGACCGAGGAGACGGTCGCTGCCATAACGCGTGATGATCTCGTGAAGTTCCACGGCGACTTCTTCCATCCGAACAACGCGATCATAGGTATCTCAGGCGACGTGACACGCGACGAGATCATGGCTGCGCTTGACGACGCGCTTGTCGGATGGCAGCCGGCGACCATAGTCATTGAACCGGATGCATCCCTGGAACTCTCGTTTGAGCCGTCCGTAAGCTACGCGTACAAGGACCTGAACCAGGCCGTCATTATGATCGGTCACCTGGGTCTCAACAGCCGCAACGAGGACCGCATGGCGGTGCAGATAATGAACTACGTCCTCGGCGGCGGCAGCTTCTCATCGCGGATCACGCAGAAGGTGAGAACCGATGAGGGTCTTGCGTACGCGGCCTACTCGCGCTACGGCGATGATCCGTGGACTTTCGGGACGTTCATCGCCTCGTCTCAGACGAGGGCCGATGCATCGGGCAGAGCCATCACCCTCATCCTCGATATCATCCGCGAGATGCGCGACGAGGGGCCGACCCAGGACGAGTTCGAGCGAGCCAGGGACAGCTTCATCAACAGCTTCGTCTTCGAGTACGACTCGAAATCACGCGCGGTATTCCAGCTGATCCAGCTCAAATGGGAGGGAAGACCGCTCGATACTCCGGAGCGCGATATCGATGCGATCACGGCTCTGACCCTCGAAGATGTCCGGCAGGCCGCCGCGACGTATCTCCACCCGGACGGCCTGGCGATCATGGTTGTGGGGGACGAGGATACTTTTGACCAGCCGCTCTCGAATTTCGGAGAGGTCCGGTCGATCGAACTCAACTAAACCTGTATCTGTCGGGGGTCGCTTCACGGCTCGAGCTCAGGCTTGACGTGGCGACCCCCTTCTGGTACGATAATGGTGCCGGCTTCGTATCTGTCCGCGCGGCGCACGTCGGGAGGGACTGGGCCGCAAGGAGATGGTGACGAGGGCGGCCTATCTTTGTATGGACTGCGCCCAGGAGTCACTGACTCCCGGGCGACTGACGGCCTGAGAATCTGAAGCCAGGACAGGGCGGCGGATGTTCTTCGTTCTGATACTCGCATTCTTGTTCCTCATCTATGGTGCTCTCGAGTACCGCTTCCACGCCAGAAACCTCGCTCTGGTTCCCATTCGCATTCACGTCAACGGGACCCGCGGGAAGTCATCTGTCGTACGACTGATTGCCGCGGGCCTGCGCGCCGGCGGCATTCGCACGTCTGCGAAGACCACGGGATCCGCGGCGCGCTACATCCATCCCGATGGCAGTGAAGATGTCGTCTTGAGACCCGGGCCACCCAACATTCGCGAGCAGCTCGACGTCGTGGCCCACGCGGCGCGCGAGGGCGCCCGCGCACTCGTGATCGAATGTATGGCGTTGAGACCCGACCTGCAGCGGCTGAGTGAACACCGGATAGTCCGCGCCACGATCGGTGTCATAACCAACGCGCGGCCCGACCACCTCGATGTGATGGGTCCGACCGCGGACGACGTGGCGATCGCGCTCTCCGGCACCGTTCCGGACGGTGAGGTCGTCTTCACCGCCGAGCACACCCGCGGCGGAGCAATCCGTGACGCCGCAAGGGAGAACGGGTCCGTCTATCACGAGATCCACGAGTCGGACTACGACGAGGGCATCGCCAGGGGCTTCGCGTACATAGAACACCGCGAGAACGTGGCGCTGGCGCTGGCGGTCTGCAACCATGTCGGTGTGCCGCAAGACGTCGCCCTGGGCGGTATGAGGGGCGTGACCCCGGACATCGGGGCTCTCACGATCCAGACCGTACAGGAGGCGGGCAAGGAGATAGAGTTCGTCAATGCCTTCGCCGCCAACGACAAGGAGTCCACAAGGGCAGCCTGGAGTATGGTAGCCCCCAGATCCATTCCCGACAGAACCGTGATCGGGATCGTGAGCATGCGAGCCGACAGACCTGATCGCGCGTTCCAGTTCGGAGCGATCATCGCCGAGGACATTGAGGCCGACTTCTTTATTCTTACCGGGGGCCTGACGCACCCTGTGAAGAGCGGGGCCTTGAAGCGCGGCCTTCCGGAGGAAAGAATCGTGGATATGGCCGGGCGGAGCGCCGAGGAGGTGTTCTCGAAGATCGTGGAGCTGACAAGATCCCGTTCGATTGCCATCGGGGTCGGCAACATCGGAGGGACCGGAGCGAGCATTGTCTCTCTTTTTCACAAGAGGAGCGAAGCCAAGTGATTGAGCTCTTGGGTGGAGCCAAGACGATACCGACAGCCGTCGGGCTGGGACTGATCGTCAGCCTCATCTTCTCAGAAGCATTCGGGCTGGCGGCGGGTGGAATGGTCGTGCCGGGCTATCTCGCGCTTGCTCTGGGTGAGCCTTGGCGTGTGGTCGGGACGGTCGGAGCGGCGATAATTACGTTTCTCATCGTGCGGTTGATGGGGCAGTTCATGCTGCTCTACGGGCGCCGACACCTGGTGATGGTCATCCTCATCGGGTTTGTGATAGGCCACCTCACGCGCGTTGTCTTCGGGCGCCCGGAGGTTCCGGAGCTTCTGAGCTTCGAGGCCATCGGCTACATCATCCCCGGTCTCATCGCCTACTGGATGGAGCGGCAGGGAGCGCTCATGACACTCATGGCGATGCTCATGGCGGCCGTGCTGGTTCGCCTCGTGCTGATCGTGGGAACGGGAGGAGCGCCGATTGAAATACCGACCTGGTAGGGTTCATGTGATGAGCCTGGTGGGGCTCGCGGTGCTCGGTCTCGTTCTCGCAGCGATCGTCGAGCGATCGAAGACGCCCATCAAACAACCGTACTTCACCGAGAAGATGGACGCCGCGACCAGAACGAGCCTCGCGATGAAAGTGCTCAAAGCGGAGCGCCTCGAGCGCGGCGGGGTGATCGATGTCGTAAACGACCCGAATGAGACGGGTCTGATCGGGGTGAAGGTCTCTCCGACGACAACAAGTCGTGGGTCGCACGAGCAGAAGCTCAGAGCGCTCGACCCGAACATCTCCGCCGTCTTCGTCGATATGCTGAAACGAGCGGGTGTCACAGAAGGAGACCTCGTCGCTCTCGGTTTCACCGGTTCGTTTCCGCTCATGAACGCAGGTATGGTGATCGCCGTGGAGGCGCTGGGAGCCGTGCCGGTGTCGATCCCGTCGGTTGGGGCCTCGATGTGGGGCGCCAACGATCCCAACATGACGTGGCTCGACATGGAAGCGGCACTCGAGCGTGAGGGTATCATCTCGCACAGGTCGATTGCAGCCTCGCTCGGAGGCGGCAACGACATGGGTCGCGGGCTGCCGCCCGAGGGGCGCTCGCTCATCCGTGATGCATTCGAGCGACACGGCGTGCGGCTCATCGACGAGCGGTCGCTCGACGAGAGCATCGACAGGAGGATGGAACTCTTCCGCGAAGCGGCCGCCGGTCGCGACTACCGCGTCTACGTGAATGTGGGAGGTGGTCTGGCAAGTCTGGGTAGCAGTCAGACCGGCAACCTCATCAAGCCTGGCCTCTGGCGCAATCTGCCGACCAAGAACTTCCCCCGGAGAGGCGTGCTCGTGAGGATGGCCGAGAACGGCGTGCCGATCATTCATGTGCCCAAGGCGGACGACTTCATCGAGCGCTATGACCTGAGTCCGGAGCCCATTCCGCTTCCAGCAGTTGGGACGGGCGGCGTCTTCTACAGAGATCGATATGATGTACCGCTTGCCGCCGTCTTCGCGATTCTGTATGCGTTCGCGATCTTCGTCGTGGTGAGAATCGACATCAAGCACTACCTGTTCAGGGTGTCACGGCGGTAGCGTAGGACCATGCCGGCAGGTGGGGTTCTGATGGACGTGCGCTTCCTCGGTGCATCTGGCGGGTCAAGGGACTGAGAGATGGGAAGACCTCGGAACATGCGGAGAACCAGCCGATTCGGAGTCATTAGCTGTAGGACGATTGCACTGGTCGCGGTCGTTCTCACGGCCACGGTCTCGTGGGCCGCGGACTGGCGTTCGCTCTCACCGAGCGGTGAGGTGTCCGGTATCAGGATCATGGTGGGATCGCACGCGCTAAGCTACTACCGCTTCGATTCTGAAGATGTTCTCAAGTTCGTTGTCGAGGGACCGACCCGGGTCAAGATACTGACGCGCCTCAGCATATCAAACAGCGTCCTGGACGTGGGCGACGATGACAGCAGTCCTGCTAACGCCGGAGCCGCAGAGCACACGTACTCCGTCGAGATCTACAGGGACGGCGTGCTCACCGACACGAGAGAACTTGCGACGAAGTCTGCAGGTCCGGAGGCCTTCTACATAGCACTGACTCCATTCACTCCGGGGAAGATACGCCGCATCTACATAGACGTGCCCACAGGGACACACAGCTACTCGCTCAGGGCCGTGGGACGGGTGCGGGTCGATGCCCGCGTCTTTGAATCGACCGCAGAAGTGCCGAAACGCGTCTCGATCGCCCCGCGTGAATACGGAGCGGTCGAAATGCTTCTTCACAGGGAGAAGGAACTGACGTACTACATCACCTCGGGTTCGACGCCCGTCGTGCTCGACGTTGTCGGTCCGACCACGGTCAAGGTGAACACGCGTCTCATCTTCTCCGGATCGATGTTCGGGGAGCAGGTGTACATGCTGGGTATCCGGAGCGGGGAGGACGAGGAGATCGTCTACCGTCTGGAGTCACAGGCTTCCCAGACGGTCGTCTGCCGGGACAGGGAGGATGTGCTTCCCGGAGCGCTCAGGAGCTTCGAGCTTCCTGTGGCACGCGGGCTTCATACCATCGTCCTGAGGCTCCTGGAGCCGGGGGATGGGGAGCTGGCACTCAAGTTCTACATCCCCCGGGGAGACATCGCGAATGAGCCGTAATCTCTCCCGCCCTCGCGCCGCCCTTGTGGCTGGTCTTATCCTTGCCGCCACTCTGTTCACACCGTTCATCGTTCGTGCTGCGAAGCTCGAGCCTCTCGGGAGACATACTCCGGTGGCGGTCGGCGTGCACGGATCGATCTATCGCTATTATGTGCTCACATCAGACAGCCCGCTCTCGATGAGATTTGAGGGTCCGGCGATCTTCGAGGCGCTTCTGCGTTGGCGCTTCGAGGATTCATCGAGTTCGGTCGATGCCGTAGTGGAACTTGCGGTGGACGGTAGAATCCAGTCCCGCTACGTCGTCCACTTCACTCCCGGGTCTGCCGTCTACCCCGACAACCCGGGCGCAACTCCAGGCCGCCTGGAGACGCTCGCGATCGATGTTCCTTCAGGTGAGCATGTAATCGAACTCAGGCTGATCTCTCCTGCGGGCGGCACGCTAGATGTCAACCCGCTGTCGAAGACTCCTGATCTCCTTCCCTGGAGGGTCGAGTGGCGCGGGAGTCTCGGGAGCACGTACGACAGCAACCTGTTTCGCTACTCGGACGGAGACGTGGATGACTTTCTGGACGGCGAGCGGTACGAACGCTACCCGTTCGACACACTCGATGAGCTCCGCCTTGAACCGGGTGTCGTGCTCGGGTTCACGAGAGAGGAGCCGGGGGTGCGAGAGACCGAGCTTCGGTTCGCCGGGAAGTGGTTCCTGGCCGGATCGAACGGTCAGAAGAGTTTCTCGAAATTCCGGGTCGCCTTGACCGAGACCAGGACAGGTGTTGCGTGGCTTAGGCTCGAGTACTCTGCGATCCCGCTCTATCACCTGAAGTACGTGTGGGACGCTGATGCCTCGGGTGACGGCGAGTCGATGTACAGGTCGTGTGACTTCGGGAAGCACTCACTTCTCGTTCGCACTGGAAGCGACCACTCGCTGCCCGTCGATCTCACGGCCTGGTGGAAGATCGATTCGTACGGCTACGAACAGGATTTCGTCGAATACGATTCGCGCGCGACGACGGTCGGCCTCTCCGGTACGTGGCGGCCTGCCAGGGGTCTCAGGCTGGACGCCGGATACGCCCTTCGGATGCTGGTCGCCCGTGGGTATGACGAGATAGGGGAGACCCGGTCGGACTCGGACGACAGCGACACAACCTACGACCAGAACGAATGCGAACTCCGTGTCAGGTGGGAGGCAGGAGAAGTGCTGGGCCGGAGTCTGGTGCTGCGGCTGCGCGGCAAGCTGGCCGAGCGGTACTATCTGGCTGGTGATCCGGATGACGCCTATCATGCCGGCCGCGACGATTCGTACGTGACGGTCGCTGGGGGATTCTCGCTTGCGCTGACTGATGAAGTGAAGCTGGAGGGGCTTTACGAGCACAAGAGCCGAAGATCGGAGTCTGATATCATCGCAACTATCGGAGACACAAAGGATTACGATGCCGACAGTATCACGCTGCGGCTGGTTGTAGAGGGAGGGCGCTTCCTTGACTGAGCATCTAAATGATGATATAATCAAGAATTACGACGATGCACGACGTACGCGGCGCAGTGGAGCGTTCGACAGCGGCGGCGCTCGACGCACGTGGGGTATTGCCGCGTGGATCGGCGTGAGTCTACTTCTTGCCGCCGTCTTCATTCTGGGTGGCTGTGCGCGGAAGGGTGATCCCGTATCCGTCGTCAATCCGGACGAGCCCTTGGGCTACCGGCTTGTCGCAACCTTTGCAGTCGCCGGCTACGGAGAAGGCGTCGATGTCGTGGGTGACATTGGACTCATGGCAACGGGCGAGGTGGGGCTGGTCATTCTCGACATGTCGGATCCAGAAGCGCCGGTCTATCTCGGTACGGCCGGAAACGACTTCTCATCCCTCAAGTGTGCGTACGCCCCAGGCTCGGCGATGGCGTTCGTCACTGACGGACCGAACGGTGTTCTGGCATACGATGTGAGCGATCCAACGAGCCCGGACTGGAAGACAGTACTGCAGAGCACGAGCGGGCAGGACGTTGTCATCTCGGAGACGGACCCCGGCCACCTGATACACATCTACGTGGCCGACAAGAACGGGGGGTTCAGAATCTGGGAGCTCAATCTCGACTGGGGACCTCCGTGGTTCCCGATCGAGGTCTACCACGGTTACACGACGGGCTACGCCCGAGGCCTCTGTCTTCATGGCGACTATGTACTGGTTGCCTCAGGTCAGAGCGGGCTCACGATCTTTGAATTGACGAACCCGGGAACCGC
>DAOVNE010000292.1 GCA_030630395.1 Candidatus Eiseniibacteriota bacterium | reverse complement strand
GATGAAGAAGTCGTACATCGCCTACGCGATGAGCGTGATTGTGTCGCGCGCCCTGCCCGATGTCAGAGACGGGCTCAAGCCGGTTCAGAGGCGCATCCTGGTGGCGATGGACGAGCTGAGTCTCGCGCACAACAAGCCCTACCGGAAGTCTGCCAAGATCTCCGGTGACGTCACCGGTAACTACCATCCACACGGGACGACGGCCGTCTACGACGCGATGGTCCGGATGGCTCAGGATTTCTCGCTCCGCTACATGCTGGTCGAGGGCCAGGGCAACTTCGGCTCGATCGATGGAGACAGAGCGGCGGCGGAGCGGTACACGGAGGCACGCCTCCGGCGGACGGCCGAGGACCTTCTGGCTGATCTCAAGAAGGACACCGTAGACTTCGTTCCAAACTACGACGAGACGCGAGAGGAGCCCACCGTGCTTCCCGCGCGCCTCCCGAACCTTCTCATGAACGGAGCATCCGGCATCGCCGTCGGCATGGCGACGAACATCCCTCCGCACAACCTCACAGAACTGGCTCAAGCGATCAGTCTCGTGATGAACGATCCCTCGGTCCCCGACACTGAGCTCTTCAAGGTCGTGGAGGGACCGGACTTCCCGACTGGCGGGATCATCTTCGGCCGCGCCGGGATACGCGACGCCTACACGACCGGCCGCGGCAGGATCATCGTCCGCGCGCGGGCGAATATCGAGATGCACCAGAACGGCGCGGAGTGCATCGTCGTCACGGAAGTCCCGTTCCAGGTGAACAAGTCGAACCTGATCGAGGCAATGGCGAATCTCGTCAGGAGCGGAAAGATCGACGGCATTCGCGATATCCGTGACGAGTCCGATCGTGACGGGATCCGACTCGTCATAGATCTCAAGCGTGATGCGATAGCGGCCGTCGTCCTGAACCTGCTCTACAAGCACACACAGATGCAGACGACATTCGGCGCGATCCTTCTCGCGCTCAAGAACGGCGAGCCAAAGGTCATGACGCTCAGGCAGATGATCGATGCGTTCATCGAGCATCGCGAGGACGTCATCGTCCGCCGGACGAAGTTCGATCTCGCGAAGGCCGAGGCCCGGGCGCACATCCTCGAGGGTTTGAGGAAGGCGCTCGATCACATCGATGAGATCATCAAGCTGATTAGAGCTTCGAAGGACGTGGACACTGCACGGTCTGGTCTCATGAAGAAGTTCAAGCTCTCGGAGATCCAGGCGCAGGCTATTCTCGATATGCGTCTTCAGCGGCTCACCGGGCTCCAACGGAAGAAGATCGAGGAGGAGTACAAGGAGACCATCAAGCTCATCGCGATGCTGCAGAGCATTCTCGAGAGCCGCACGAAGGTGCTTGCAATAGTCCAGGAGGATCTGGATGCGGCGGTCGAGGCATACGGCGACGAGCGTCGGACAGAGATAGTCGAGGCGACGACCGACTTCACAATAGAAGACCTGATCGCCGAAGAGGATATGGCCATCTCGATATCGCACTCCGGCTACATCAAGCGTCTTCCCGTCGGCACGTACCGCCGGCAGCGGCGAGGCGGGAAGGGTGTCGCCGGTATGGGGACGAAGGAGGATGACTTCGTCGAGCACATGTTCATAGCCTCGACACACGATTACATCCTCTTCTTCACACAGTCCGGTCACTGCCACTGGCTCAGGGTGCACGAGATCCCACAGGTGGGACGTGCAGCAAAGGGCAAGGCGATTGTGAATATCCTGGCGCTTGGCAAAGGGGAGCACATTCGCACCTTTGTGCCTGTCAGGGAGTTCGACGATGAACACTTCATTGTAATGGCGTCCCGAAACGGTGTCGTGAAGAAGACCCTTCTGTCGGCCTTCTCTCACCCAAGGCGAGGCGGCATCCGGGCGATGAACATAGACGACAGCGACGAACTCATCGATGCCGCGTTGACGGATGGCAGCCACGACGTTTTCCTGGCGAAGAAGCTCGGGAAAGCCATCCGCTTCCATGAGAGTGATGTGCGCGAGATGGGTCGCGCAGCACGCGGTGTCCGTGGTACTCTGCTAGCGAAGGGCGACGAGGTTGTTGACATGGCCGTCGTCGTGGGTGAGGATGGAACTGTTCTCTCAATCACCGAGAACGGTTACGGGAAGAGAACGAAGATCTCCGACTACCGTGTTATCAAGCGCGGGGGTAGGGGGGTCATATCAATCAAGGCCAACAAGCGGAATGGTCCTGTCGTGGCGGTCCCTGTTGTTAACGAGACCGACCATGTCATGATAATGACAGCGAACGGGATCATGATTCGCCTTCCCGTCGGCGGGATTTCGCTGATTGGACGCAACACGCAGGGAGTGAGGGTGATCAACCTGAGCTCCGGGGACAGGGTAGTGGGTGTGGCGCGCGTGGTCACAGAGGACTAGTTTGCGGCACACTGGAAACCCAGTCCCTGCCGGCGGGTAGTTTGCCGGGCGAGGAGGCGAGGCTTGGACAGGGTCGAACGGACCGCGTTGATATCCATGGGAATCAACATCGGTCTGGTCATACTCAAACTCACACTCGCGTTTCTCTCCGGGAGCCTCGCGCTCGTGGCGGATGCGTGGCATTCGGGGTCCGATGTGGCCGCGTCCGGCTTGGTCTGGACGGGCGCCAGGATCTCACGCCGCGGCGGACGAGGCAATCTCGCCGTCATTGAGAATGTCATCGGCATCCTCATAGCAGCTCTCATCTTCGTGGCTGCAGTCGGGATCTTCCGTAAGGTCTCGGCGGTGTCCGCGTCCCAGATACGAAATCTCCCCATAGCAATCGTGGGCAGCCTGGTCGCTGCCCTCGTCTCATACTACGCCGCGCAGTACAAGCTCTACGTCGGCAGAGAGACCGGAAGCATGAGTCTCATTGCCGACGGCTACCACTCGCGCATGGACATGCTAACGAGCGTTGCGGTCGTCATCGGCCTTATGG
>DAOVNE010000330.1 GCA_030630395.1 Candidatus Eiseniibacteriota bacterium | reverse complement strand
CTATAGTAGCCGAGCCGCCATGATCCAACCCATCTATGATTCCTGCTCCTCGCTCCAAGGTGGGTCTACAATACAGAGGAAGGTCAGCTCTTCGGCGCCAGTGCTTTCTATCCACTGCACTGAGTTCGGTGGGATATGGATGGCTTGCCCCGCCTGAACACGGTGAGACTCGTCCCCGATGTGCACCTCACCTGAGCCGGACAATATGTAGTAGACCTCCGATGACGCGAGTCGGTGTGGAATGGACGCGTCGCCCGCCTGAACGACGGCATGGGCGATGCTGTACGAGATCGAGACAGCATCCCTCTCTGGATGCAGGATCTCCCGAAGCTCCGCGTGATCGGCAGCGCGGATCTTCCCGATGAGCCTGATGTCCTTGACTAACACGTGTATCTCCTTGCACGTTCATGACCAGGGCAGTAGCGCCTCTAGGGGCCTTTAGGCCGGAAAGGGCACACCACATCAAGAGATCGGCCGGCATGATTCGTTTGACAGAGCAGCATGGATGATGTACAAGACAAGGGTGAGTGGGCCACGGGCTCGCTTTCACGGAGAATAGCACATTCGCGGGTGGAGAAGGAAACAACTGCTACGGCCGCAGCAGTCACAGCGCGGCCATCCATGGGGGGGATATATGCTGAGAATGCTCGTGTCCGTGCTCGCCGCGCTCATGATTTTGAGCGTTGGGGCATTGGCGGACGTGGCTTGCGATGATCTTGCCGTCGGCATCAACTTCGGCATGCTCCAGCCGACCGGTGGAGAGAATTCGTACGAGGAGAGCGGCATGGTCTTGGGGCTCATGGCCAAGAAGCCCCTCACGGACAAAATATGGATAGCCTTCGAATACTCGCACGGCGTCAGCGCGAATGGCGAGGCAGTACCTGCGAGCAGGCTCCAGGGATTCGGCAGCGCAGATGAGTTCCTGACCGTATGGAACAAAGCGCAGGTCTCAGCTGTCTACAATCTAATTCCCGAGGGGCGCGTCATTCCGTTCCTGAGCGCCGGACTCGGCATGGCCTTCTGGGAGGTTCAGGACTGGCGGGAGGACGCGGCCGAACCAGGTGGGATTGCCGACGGCTACGACGCTGACGGCAAGAAGAAGACGCTCAGCTCCGCCGGCCTCACTGCCACTGTCGGCGCCGGGGCAGACATCTTCGTCACAGACGACATCGCCCTCACAGTCGGCGGACGCTATGGCTTCCTCCTGGGCAACAAGATAGACAACGTGGGCCTGAGTTCCGTCGGTGGAGCGGACTGGGTCGACGCGAACAACGCGATCCTTGAGGCGTACGCCGGCCTCACCCTCTACTTCGGTCCCGGGGACTGCGACGGGGACGGCATCATCGGAAGACAGGACGAGTGCTGGAATGTCCCTGAGGACTTCGACGGCTTCGAGGATGAGGATGGATGTCCCGAGTATGACAACGACATGGACGGCATCCTCGACGAGGACGACGCATGTCCGGACGACCCCGAGGACTTTGATGGCGACGCCGACGAGGACGGGTGCCCGGATATCGACATAGATGGCGACGGGATTCTCGATGAGGACGACGCGTGTCCGGAGGACCCAGAGGACTTCGACGGCTTCGAGGACGAGGATGGATGCCCCGAGTTTGACAACGACAACGACGGCGTACTCGATCCGATCGATATGTGCCCTGGCACCCCGCCGGGTGTCACGGTCGACGACCGGGGTTGTGAGATCGTTCTGCCGGCCACGACCGCAGCAGATATCTACCCGATCGGCGTGAGATTCCCGCTCAACAGCGCCGTCATCCCATCTGAGGGGCAGGTGGAACTCGATGAGATGGTGATTATTCTCACGAACTACCCTGAGCTTCTGGCTGAGATCGATGGCTTCACCTGCGACCTCGGAGAAGCCGACTACAACATGACCCTCTCGGAGAAGCGCGCCGTGGCAGTCATCGGTTATCTCACGGAGCACGGTATCGCGGTCGAGCGCTTCACCAAGGAGGCCTTTGGTGAGGAGCGTCCGGCGTTCCCGAACGTCGACGAAGAGAGCCGCAGCAAGAACAGGCGCGTTGTGATTACGCCGAAGCACGTCGACGAATAGTCGAGGGCCAGACGTAACAGCATCAAAACCAGAGAGAAACAGTCGAAAACGGGGGAGCGGTCGCAAGGCTGCTCCCCCTGCATTTACATGGCACATACCTTGCTATTCATCAGGAGAGCGGTCCGATGTGCGCCATCGGCCCGCGTATGATCCATGCGTGACCGGCGGAGTCGGTGCAAAACGCCGGGGCACGGGTGCATTCTGCTTCATCGACGCAACTTTGGTCGGTTGATATTCGGCCACTGGCACTCTCACTGGGGGATCGGCATGGGACGCCGTACCGAAGAGACACATCGAAGACTGTTTATAGCCGCCTTCAGGGATAAGGAGCGGAAGACGGCATTCGATCGTCTTCGGAGTGCCGGGTACGATGTGACCGAAGGGGCAGATCCCAACAGCGTCGTTTCCGAGGCAAAGGCGGCCGCGCCGGACCTCATCATTCTGGATCATGCCGTGGAGGAAGCCCGGGCGGCCAACTGCGAGCAGAAGCT
>DAOVNE010000178.1 GCA_030630395.1 Candidatus Eiseniibacteriota bacterium | reverse complement strand
GAGCAAGATAGTCGTTCGATTCTGGATCGTTGGAGCTCTCTTCGCGCTCCTCTCGCTCTCGACGCTGAAGCTTCAGTGAAAGAGGGCCTTGCACAGGGCGCACGACTCGAACCGGAAAGCGTAGCGTGACCTCATGAAAACCGGTTGGTGGGGAGCCAAAGAGCGAAGTGGGAGGAGGGGGGTACTCCTTGGGAACACGGGTACGGCGAGAGCTGGCAGGGAAGAGAGTCCTCGTGGTCGGTTTGGCGAGAAGCGGAAGAGCGGCAGTCGATCTGCTTCTGAGCGTGGGAAGCAAGGTGGTGGCGGCCGATCGCAGGGGCGAGGCCGAACTCGCTCTCTCCTCCGTGGACTGGCGCGAGAGAGGAGTTGAACTCGTGCTTGGTGAGCATCCTCGTGGACTCACGAACGGTGTTGATCTCGTGGTCACAAGTCCCGGCGTGCCGCTTTCGGTTCCGCTCTTGTCCGAGGCGCGCGACAACGGCATTCCCATTATCGGAGAGCTCGAGCTTGCGTATTCATACTCAGATGCGGAGTGGGTGGCAGTGACGGGAACGAACGGGAAGACGACGACCACGACACTCATCGGGGAACTCGTGAGTAGCTCGGGACGCTCGGTTGCCGTCGGCGGGAATATCGGCGAGGCGATATCCGGAGAGATCATTGGTCTGCCGCCCGACGGGCTCGTTGTCGCGGAGGTGTCGAGCTTCCAGCTGGACACGATCGAGACCTTCAGGCCACACATCGGTGTTCTGCTCAACATCACAGAGGATCATCTCGACCGTTACGATCTGTACGATGACTACATCGCGGCGAAGCTCAGGATCTTCGAGAACCAGACGTCCGACGACTACGCGGTTCTGAACGTCGACGACGAGCTTCTCGATGAAGTTGCACATGAGATACCCGGGACTGTTGTTCCCGTGAGCAGATTCCGGGAAGTCGAGGGCGGCGTCTTTGTGCGGGACGGATGGATAGTGTCGCAGATCGGTGGCGGTGAGACGGAGGTCATGCGCGTGGACGAACTCGGTCTTCCGGGGCCGCACAATGTCTGGAACTCACTCTCCGCACTGGCGGCGGCGCTCCTCGTCGACGTCGACTACATGGATGCATCAGACGTGCTCATGACGTTCAGGTCTCTCGAACACCGGCTGGAGGACGTGGCTCTGATAGATGGAGTGCGCTATGTAAACGACTCGAAGGCGACCAACGTCGACTCCGTCAAGTACGCACTCATGAGCTACGACGCCCCGATCATCTGGATAGGTGGGGGGAAGGACAAGGGCTTCGGTTTCGAATCCTTAAGGGAACAGGCGGACCACGGTGTGAGGGAGGCCATCTTCATCGGAGAGGCTGCGGACAAGATGAAGGCCGCGCTCGATGGGGTAGTGCCCGTCAGACTTGCGGGATCACTCAGGGAAGCGATCGAGCTGGCCAGGACGATGGCCGTACGGGGCGATGTCGTCCTCCTGTCACCGGCTTGCGCGAGCTTCGACATGTTTAAGGACTTCGAAGACCGAGGACGCAGATTCAAGGATGAGGTGGCGCGGCTGATGAACGCGGCCGCGGGGCACGGCGGGAAGGGGAACAAGGCGTGAGAGGAGCGATCAGATACGACAGGCCTCTCATCTGGACGGTGCTTCTGCTCGTCCTGGTCGGCATGATGACCGTCTACACGGCCAGCATCTACGTCTCGAGCATCAAGCTCGGGGGGGAGAATGTCATGATGCAGAGGCAGACCATCAGGCTCCTGGTCGGATTTGCCGCGATGGGTGCGTTCGCCTTCGTCGACTACACGTGGTATCGGAGATTCGCGAAGCCGGCGATGCTGATATCGCTCCTGCTCCTCGTGCTCACGCTTACCTCCGGGAAGACCATCAAGGGAGCGACCTCAACGCTCCTGATCATCCAGACCGGTGAGGTGGCGAAACTGGTTCTCGTCCTTTACCTCGCCGACGTTCTTGACCGCAGGCAGAAGGATCTTGGCGACTTCGCACATGGGCTCGCTCCACGGCTCGTGCTGGTTGCGTTGACGGTGGCTCTCATAGCCGGACAGCAGGACTACGGGAGCGCCCTCGCCATTCTGATTCTCGCGCTGACAATGCTCTTCCTCGGAGGCGCCAAGCTGTCGCATATCTCGGCGCTCGGCCTCGCGGCCGCACCGCTGGGATTCCTGGCGTACAAGCTTGTCCCCCGCATTGCTGAGCGCGTCGGTATCTGGCAGTCGACCTACGATCTGTCGCTTGCTGGAGTGAACACACAGGGGCCCGTCTACCAGGTCTACCAGTCGCTGATCGCCCTGGGTTCGGGCGGGATCATCGGACGGGGATTGGGGGCGAGTCGCCAGCGGGCGTTCATCCCGGATTCGCACACTGACTTCGCATTCTCAATATGGGGCGAGGAGCTGGGACTCATCGGAACACTTATTCTCGTCGCACTGTTCGTGTCCCTCATGGTGCGTGGGCTCAAGATCGCCGCCAGGTCACACGATTCCTACGGGTCCCTTCTGGCCGGTGGACTCACGATGATGATCGTGATCTACGCAGCGATAAACATAGCGGTCGTCACGGCCAGCATGCCGACAACCGGCCTGCCGCTCCCGTTCGTGAGCTACGGGGGTACATCACTCGTTGTGAACATGGCCGCAGCCGGCATTCTGATAAACATGTCGCGTCGCAGGGTGTTCGAAACGGTCGGCGCCCAGTCACGCGAGAGTCGAAGAGGGAAGAGGTCGTGAGGATTATGATTGCCGGAGGGGGCACAGGGGGGCACATATTCCCCGGGATCGCGATCGCCGAGGCGATCGAGGAACTCTCCCCGGAGGCGGAGGTCTTCTTCATGGGACGCAGGGGATCGATCGAGGAGCGCGTCGTGCTGGGGACGGGAAGACGGTTCGTGACCGTGCCTTCGATGGGAGTCACCCGTGGATCCGTCATCAGGAATGCTGCGGTCCCGTTCGCCGTAGCCGCGGGCTGCCTGAAAGCGGTCTGCGCTCTCGCCTCGGAGCGACCGGACGCCGCCGTTGGAACCGGCGGGTTCGCCAGTCTTCCGCCCGTGCTTGCGGCCCGCGCCGTAGGAATCCCGATCGTCCTTCAGGAGCAGAACTCCTGGCCGGGGCTCGCTACGAGGGTCCTCTCGAGGTTCGCGGAGGTCGTGCACGTGACCTTTGCGGAATCCGGGAAGCACCTCCCGCGCGCGAAGAGGATTGAGCAGTCGGGAAACCCTGTCCGACGAGGATTCGATGAGATTGATCGCACCGTCGCACGCCGCACCCTCGGCCTCACGCATGAAGCAGATGTTGTGATGGTTGTAGGTGGGAGCCGAGGGGCCAGGCGGTTGAGTCTTGCGGTGGCCGAAGCCATGCCGCGGCTGTCTGCGGCAGGGATCGAGTTCATCATCCAGACCGGTGCGGATGAGCTTGAACATGTTCGGGCTCAGGTAGCGTCGGTCGGTGCGCGGGCCATCGTCGAGGTGTTCTTCGACGATATCGCTCCGCTCTACGCGGCGTGCGACATCGTCGTCTCACGCGCTGGGGCCACGACGCTGGCTGAGACGGCCATCGTTGGGCGGCCTTCCGTTCTCGTTCCGTACCCGCACGCGACTGACGACCATCAGATGAAGAACGCTCGCTCCGTGGAGGATGCCGGAGCGGCTGTAGTGATTCCCAACGGTGAGCTAACTGGAGATCGGCTTGCCGAAGCGCTTGAAGATCTCCTTCGCGATCGCACGCGGCTGACAAGTATGTCAAGCGCAGCCAGAGTTCTCGCGCGGCCCGATGCGGCTGACAGGGTCGCGCGGGACATTCTGGCGGTGGCGTCGCGGACAAGGCACTGACGGATTCGCCGCCAAGCCCCACGCAGTTGGGGCCGGCGGCCACGACGAAAGGCGGGGTGACCCGCAGGGAGCAGAGAAGAAACGATGACGATGTTCGGCAGAGTCAAGTGCGTTCATCTCGTGGGGATAGGTGGCGTCGGGATGGGGGGGATCGCGGAGATCCTGCTCACCCTCGGTTTCAACGTGTCCGGCTCCGATCTTCATCAGGGAGAGATCACCGACAGGCTGACGCGCCTGGGCGGCAGGATCCACTACGGGCATGAAGCCGCCAATGTCGAGGGGGCCGATGTCGTGGTCACCTCAACCGCGATTCCGCCGGACAACCCGGAGGTTGTGGCGGCTCATGCGGCGATGATCCCGGTCATCCCACGCGTTGAAATGCTCGCCGAACTGATGCGCATGAAATACTCGGTGGCCGTCGGTGGAACACACGGCAAGACGACTGTCACGTCGCTCATCGCGACCGTGCTTACGGCCGGTGGACTTGACCCCACGGTCGTCGTTGGCGGAACCGT
>DAOVNE010000038.1 GCA_030630395.1 Candidatus Eiseniibacteriota bacterium | reverse complement strand
GGTTTTCGCTATCGCGAGGGCGCTCCTCTGGTCGAACGCCTCCACACTGAGCACAGCCAGGATCTGCTCGCCCCCGTCGCTTGACGTGACCACGCCCCTACTGAGATCTCCTCTCACAATGATGTCGGTCCCCGGCCCGCACTGTTCCAGAGTGCAACCGTACTGGCCTAGAGCCCGGTCGAACGCATCCGTCAGCTGTCGCGCGGCTGCTATGTCTTCGCCATCCATATCAAGACAGACACTCACTCCGCGCTCCGGTATGACCTGAACCCGCACCGTCGCCCTGCATGAATCGTCTGCGATGAAGTGCGTGAGATGATGACCGGGTGTGGTCTTGAGAGCGGTCCGGTCGATGTGAGCGCGCATTTCTCCCCCGCCCCTTTTTTCTACCGCCTGTATGATGACGGAGGCGGTGCCTTCAGGCCCACTCACTCGCTGGGCCCGCACGATCACGCCCCACTCAGGATCCTCGAACGCTACCTGCACACCGATCGCGGGCACGCGGACTCCATTCCACAGGAAGGTCAGTCGGAATCGTATCTCCGTGATCTCACCCGCACGGATGATGAGCGGCGTGGTCGCTACATCCGGTTCAATCATGAGACCCCGAGCGGTGGATTCTGTGATGCGATCGACACTTCTCTGCATCACGACACCGCGATGCACACCGCTCTCGGGAAGCCCCATCGATTCATACGCGAGTGCGGCCCGCGACAGCTCACTCTGCCCTCTGAGCCAGAGACCCTCGTCGAAGAATCCCTCAGCGGATTTGACCAGTGTCGCGCCCTCCCGGGCGAGCTTGTCCCTCTCCCACTCGACGTTGCTGACGTCGCCTCGAAGGTAGGCTATCGGGTACTCTATGAGCACCCTGCTCCGCCAGTGTCCAGTGGAGCCGGGCTCGCGGGTGCAATGTTCGATGATGTCTCTGTTGATGCCGACGCGAGGGAACGTGGCAGCGCCTGCGGATGCCAGCGACTGAGTGAGCTCCTCTTCGATCTCGCGTCTTCGTTCATCGGAGTAGCTGACTCCTCGCTTGGCAAGGAGATCCAGAATCGAAGGAGCTGCATCACGGCAGGCGGCGGCAAGCGCCCCGGCAGAACCCAGCTCTTCCTCGGACCGGCCGACCAGGAGCATGCTCCCCCCCTCCTGCCACCAGCCGTCCCGCGCCTCGGACCAGAATCTCGCGGCTTGACCTTCCACCACGATGCACACGGGCTCAGGGGGAAGCTGCTCGATATCCTCGCCGATTGGCCGGCTCACGCTGCACCCCGCCATGGCGACGGCCATCGCCGTCACCAGGACAAGCGCTCTAGTCAAGCGCCTCGTCAACAGGAGACCCCTCTCTTGTCCGGGGGGCTCTTGTCCCCCTGGACCCATGAATCGCGGTTTATCCAGATTGTCTCCGCTACGGCTGCGCCGCCACGCGCACTGTTGCAAAATCCCAGTACGTGCGCCCACCGTAGATCACACCGGCCAAGACGCGCGTCGTGTGCCCCCCGCCCGGTGGCACCGAGTCTGAGGCAGTGAAGATGCCGTCCGGTCCGATAGTCCCGACCGCCGCGTCTGTGACATGCCATAGAACGGGCAGCTCAAGAGGGACGCCCTCCATATCAAACATTTCCGCGCTGAACCCGATCGATTCACCGGGCGCAACCGTCGCCGACCGCGGCGTCACTCGGACGCGAATCTCCGGGTCGGGAAGATCGAGCACGACGACGGCGACGCCACGGAAGACGCGTCCGCCGGGTGCCCTAACCTCAGCGATGATGTGGCCGTGAGGCCTCTGCCATTCCCCTGGATCTATCGGCAGATCGGCGGCCGTAAAGACACCGTCCGGTGATATGGTCCCGAGCATCTCGGGCGCCACTCGCCACGTGACCGGCGCCTCCAGCGGATCTCCGCCGGGACCGATGACCGTCGCCTCAAACTGCCGGGACTCGCCGAGTGGAACCACGGCGTAGACCGGTGTCACCCGGACCCTGACAGGCTGTCCGGGCAGTCGGACCCTTACGTGAGCCAGGTCGGTCAGAACAGACCCATCGGGCAGGGTTGCGCGCGCGGCGACGACACCCTCGTGCGGCCCGAACTCACCGGAGTTGGGGTCGCCGAACGCCGGGTTGGCGGTGAAGAGGCCTTCCGGGGTGATGGTGCCGAGATTCTCAGGGAAGACGGCCCACTCGTTGGTCCAGTCAATTGAATCATCGGCACCCACCACCTCAGTCTCGAACTGAACGTCGTCACCGGGAGCAACACGCGGCTGGTGAGGCCTGATGTCAAGCCTCAGTGGCGGGCCATCCTCTCGGATGAACACGCGCGCCACTTCCGCCACCATGCCGTCACCGGTCTCGATTGAGGCGACGACACCTCCTATCCATCCACCGTTCGCGGGTGGCTCAGGATACTCGGCGGACGCCGTGAAGAACCCGTCGGCCGTGATGCTCCCAAGCCAGTCCGGACGGACCCTCCAATCGACGGGGATCTCAAGCTCATCCCCCTCGGGGCCTATGACGGTTGCTTCAAACTGGACATCGCCCTCGGGGGCCAGGGCCACCTGCCCTGGTGTGAGAACGATTCTGACTCCTCCGGGTCCTGGTCGCTTCACCTCCACCAGCGCCAAGCCACGGGCGGGACCGGTCTCTGTCACAACGGTCGCGATGACGCGTCCCACTCCGTCCTCGCGGCCCGCGGTGAAGAGGCCTTCATAGTCTATGACACCGAGCCTCGCGGGGATGATCGACCAGTCGACCTCCACATCAAGCGGGTCTCCTGAGGAATCCGTCACGCGTGCCTCAAACTGATTCTCCTCCCCGGGACGCAAGAGGGCGTGGCGGGGAATCACGTGGACCTTGATACCAGGCCCGCTCGCGTCACCGACCACGACGCCGGCGTCTCCCAGACCCTCTCGGCCCTCATGAAGTGCGCGGACGACAATCCGACCAGCGCCTGTCTCTTCTGATGCCGTAAAGAAACCCACCGCATCGATCGACCCAAGGTGGTCGGGGACAATCATCCACGTAAGGTCGGCCGGCACGACGACGCCTGTTGCGGGATCAGTGACGATGACGTCGAACTCGCCTGTCTCTCCCTGTGCGAAAGCGGCCGACGGAGGACGCACCACGACGGAGAGCCGAAGTGGTGGTTCCCCTCCTACCTCCACAATCGCGTGTCCTGCGCCCATCTCCCGCCCGTGTGTAGCGACTACCCTGACGACGCCTCTCCCCTTTATCCCCACGGATGTGAAGAGGCCGTCCGGTGTGATCTGGCCGAGGCGTGCCGGGATGATGCTCCAGGCTAGCTCCGCGGCAACCTCGTCGCCGCTCTCATCGAGCACCATTGCGGTGAATTGCACGGAGCCATCGGGAAGCGCTGCCGCTCTGTTCGGCGATACGAGAACGCTCAACCCCTCGTCGGCCAACAGTGGCGCCGCCGACAGGCAGAGCACCATGACCGCAGTCGCCAGAACGATGTACGGTGGCACATTCCCCTTCCGTGCCCCGGACAAGATGTGTCTCCGTTTCATGGTGTCTCCTCCTCGTTCGACCTCGGGCCGGCCATCTCGCAGGTTTGGTCGCGGGAGGCCTGCCCCCAGGCTTCTGCGCACTACACGCGCTCGTCGGGTCTCTTGCTGTTCCCGTTCACCGTATTGAAGAGCCACGAGACGTCTCTCAGAATGACGCCTGATGCGTCCCGTACCTGAATGCTGACAATATGCTCGCCTTCGGCCAGTTTCTCGGCGGGTGAGTACATGACATAGCTTCCCGCCACCTCGGCCAGCCCCGTCACATCCCTGTCGTCAACGAACAGTCTTATGAGTCCACCTTTGATTGGTGGATCGATCGATGCCAGAATCTGGACGTCTCCTGCGCTTACGAAGGAGCTGTCCACGGGCATGATCGGACTGATCGCCGTGGCGCCGGCTCCGGCGAAGAGGGGGTCGGTCCCCGTGGGTGCCGGTGTCCTGTTGAAGTGAACGACGACGAGAAGTAGCGCCACCACGCAGGCTGCGGCAACGCCCCAGCCGACATTCCGCCCGGTGACTGCAGCAATCCAGGACGGGCGCTTCTCAACCCTTTGGATCCGTGCCAGCAATCGGCTTCTGAAGAACGGTGGAAGCTCGACCGGCTCAAGCTCCTCAAGGAGCCGCTCGATGCGTTCACTGTCCCCATCGCCGTTCCTGGCGCCTCGTCTTCGTGAGTTCTTCGTATTCATCTTGCGGCCCTCGCCACTTTGTCAGATGTCGTCCTCGAGTAGATCTGCGAGCATCTTCTTCGAGCGCGATATCCTCGACTTCACGGTGCCGATCGATACGGCTGTCGCTGCTGCAATCTCCTCGTATGTCATACCGTCGATGTAGCGAAGCGTTATCACGTCCCTATTGGTATCCGGCAGCGAACTGATCGCCTTCCTCACAAGCCCTGCGCGTTCCGCTGCGAGAGCCTGGGTCTCGGGAGTGGAGTGCTCGATGGTCTCGGGCGGCTCCGCCTCATGATGTTGAGCGAGAAGTTCTGCTCGGCGTTTCTCTTTTCGATAGCGCTTCTTGAAGACATTGACGGCTATCCTGTAGAGCCAGGTGAACGGATCGGAGTCGCCACGGAAACGACCGTAGGCACGGCAGGCACGGATGAAGGCCTCTTCCGTGACATCGAGCGCAAGGTGGTAGTCTCCTGTGTAGGCGTACATGGCGTTAAAGAGTCGTTTATCATATAGCACAACGAGCTCCTCAAACTCCGGGTTCGCCATCCGTGACCTCCGATCCCCTCTCACATATTAGAGCCGCCACGCTCCCGGGATGTTCCCACCTGGGTGTATATTGAGCCACGCTTCATGATCGGGCTAGAAGGTCGCTCCTACTGCGACTCTCAGCACATGCTCGCCGTAGGATTGCTCGGGGGTGGCGACGTCTTCCTTCTCCAGATAGCGGTACTCCACGCGCACGTCCCGTTCTCCACCGGTCAGTTTTGTTACGAGAGCGTAGCTCACCCGCTCGTAGTCGGTGTCGCCGTCATCACTCTCCCCTCCGGTCCACCTCGCGCTCCCACGCACCGACAACCTGCCGGGTATCACGGTTAGGCGAACATCGCTTCCAGCGCTTACCGTGTTCGAGCGCCCATCAGAATCAGTTTGCGACCACGAGAGACTCAGCGTCGCGCTCACGCGCCTGACCCTGTACGTCGCTCCGCCGGCCGCGTAGGCATATTCGTAGTCGTAGGCATCGTACGGGATGAAATCGTATCTGGCGACACCGTAACCCCTGATCGAGCCATCCCCGATCTCCCGGATCACGTCTGCCCTGCCGTAGAATCTCATTTCGCTGCGATCGAGTGCGATTCCCCTGTCCGGATCGCTCGTGCGAAACACGCCGCCGCTTCCGGACAGCTTCACGCCGATGACGTTCCACGTGTACTCCAGTTCCAGACCGCGTTCGCCGGGATCATATCTCAGGCTTCCGGCCGAGTAGAAGTCGCTGCCGGATTGAATGTAACGAAGCAGAGCACGATTGCTGTGGTCGCGCACCCATCCCACTTCGGCGCGAACGGCGCTTCCGCCGAATGTGCCGTCCCCGCTCGAGGTGTACCCGCTTGTTTCGGATCGTCCAAGCTCTATCTCGACTACACCTCCGGATCCGAACCCCACACGCGCCTCTGAGGCGAGCACGTGGTTCACGAGCGGATCTACGAGGCGCTGCTCCTCCTTGACGGACTCCTCACGATCGAAGGTATGGAGATAGCTCAACGTGACGGACGTCCGCTCACTCCACTCCACACTCTCGAGTGCCCCGAGCGCGAATCTGGAGTAGATACCAAGCCCGCCAATTGTATCGGCCTCGCTAATCCTCATCGCCACGGCCCGTGTGAGCCCTGGTCCGTGTGTGAGCTCCCCCATGACACCAACGCCCGACGCCCACTCGAGCGTCGTGCTCGTGAACTCCGGGAACACCTCTCCCGCCTCAAGTTGATAGCGTCGCCCCTCGGCCGAGACGAGCCAGTGGATGTCCTCATCGTACACAGGATCGAGCTGTGCCGTCACGAGGACAGACACTCCGCCCCCGTCACCCGCGGCGTAGAAGTCGAAGCTGGGTCTGCTTGTCTCTTCGTAGGGCAGGTATACATCAAGTGAGTCGACCGCCGTTGTCTCCGCCCGAACAGCTGCCCAGCCAACCTCCACTCTTCCGTAGAAATCAAGGAGGCCCTCGATACCCGGCTCCTCCGGCGGAGACCATCCGTCCTCGACCGACGCGACGTCGCCTCGCTCGTGCACGAAGAAAACCCATGACGCCTCAACCGTTCGACTGGGGGTGAGGGCCACAAAGGTGGCGGTATGGCTGCCTCGCTCAAGGCTGTCCGGGAGAGTCACAACAAACAGCTCTCTCATCACTTCAAGTGTCTGGGTCAGGTCTCTGCCGTCAAGGATGAACAGCGCTTCCCAGGGGTCCTCGAGCGGGGGGTTGATGAGTCCGGCGATCTCTGGCGTCGCCGTGTGCACGATCTCTCCCGGAAGGGGCGAGAGAAGCTCCACGGTTGTGTCTACACTGCTATCCGAAGGAAGTCGGTCACTTCCCGCAGAGAGATCGAAAACTGTGGTCCTGTAGACGCCCGCCTCCGGGGCGCCGGGCGGGAAGGTACTCTCCGCGCCCTCGACGTCGACTATCCTTAAGAAGTACTCGACCGCAGGACTCCGTACAGCTTCGGCAGGGATCTCTCCCCGCAGTCCGTCTCGCTCCGGCACGAGTGGCACGGTCCTCTCGCTCTGGCTCCCACTCGCCGACAGCGATACGATGACCACGTCAGCCGTCGCGATCTCATCAAGAGGCAGTCCACCCTGGACCGTCCACTCAACATAAACGGCCGTCCAGGCCGAGACCGCCTGTTGCGGCGTGTGGTGGAGGGTCGCACCGCCCGCTGCGCCACCTGCGACGGCTGCCATCAAGAGCCCCGTCGTGACAACGTCCCGGATTACACAGTGTGCGGAACCTCGGGCCGCCGCGCATGGTGTGTGGTGCTTCGTGTGGTGAGACATGAACGCATATTCCCACGCAGGCCATCGGTGACAGGCGGGTCTCTGCGTTCAGCATAGCAGGAAGGGCTGGATCAGGGAAGCAGACGCAGCACGCGGCCGACGAGTAGTCGCCGGCCGCGTGTCACTGTTTCCACGGGTCTCTCTCTAGTCTATGTCTTTGAGTCAGTGTTCGATGTACGACTCTATCTGCGCAGCAAGGTTGTTCGTGTCGATCGGTTTTGTTATGTAGCCTCGGCACCCCGCCTTCACAAGCTCCGCTATGTCCCGAGGAGTTTCCGTGCTCGTGAGTGCAACCACCGGGATGTCCTTCGTCTCATCCATCTCATAGAGCTGTCGCGTCGCATCCAGACCGCTCATCCCGCTCAGGGCGAGATCCATGATGACGAGATCCGGATGAGAGGACCTCGCCAGGGCCAGCGCCGTCATTCCGTCCGCGGCCTCGATCACCTCATAACCGTGAGCTTTCAGGACGACGGATGCCACGCTTCTGTTGTATGCGTTCCCCTCCACAAGGAGGATAGTCGGTCCCACGGCGACGCCGCCCCAGGATGCTCCGGGCGCGTCTGAGAAGGCCAGGACCGTTCGGTTCCTTCCCTCTTGTCGTGCCCTGCACAGGGCCGAATCCGCCATGCGCATGATCGTTGCGGTGTCACCACCGTGATCCGGATACTCCGCCACGCCGCACGACGCCGTCACCATCACGTCGCCAGTCCGGGACTTGAGCACCTGATTGGAGAAGGTTGCTCTCAGCCTCTCTGCGAGGATCCCTGCGTCGGCACTTGTAGTCTCTGGAAGAATCAAGGCGAACTCATCACCGCCGAATCGACATATGATATCGGAGAGTCTGGTCCCAG
This sequence comes from Candidatus Eiseniibacteriota bacterium, assembly GCA_030630395.1. Lineage (GTDB taxonomy): Bacteria > Joyebacterota > Joyebacteria > Joyebacterales > Joyebacteraceae > Joyebacterum. Next base: position 397 of record DAOVNE010000038.1, on the reverse strand, counting down.
CCAGGAGGATGTCGGCGAGAGACCTGAGAGCCACATCGCCGGTCTCGTGGCCAAAGGACTTGTTGATGTTGTCCAGACCATCGATGTCGAGGAGCACGAGCGCGAGTTCGCGGCTGTAGCGTCGTGCGCGCTCGACCTCCTTCTCCATTCTCTCGTCGAAGTAGAAACGGTTGTAGAGCTTCGTCACTCCGTCACGCTTCGGCCTCTTCCCTCCCTCAACCTCATCATATGCGACACGCATGACGGCCTTGACCCGAGTGAGGAGTTCACCGGCACTGAACGGCCGGTACAGATAGTCGACACCAGCAGGCTCGCTCTCGACGCGTCTCTCCTCGTCCCGGCCGCAGATGACAAGAACCGGTATCTTCCGCGTCTCCTGGTCGGACGCCAGCTTCTG
>DAOVNE010000136.1 GCA_030630395.1 Candidatus Eiseniibacteriota bacterium | reverse complement strand
GTAGTACCATCCGTGCGCGAAGGTCCGACCGGCGGCCGCCTCCATATTGGGAAGGAGCGGCTCGAGCTGTTTCAGAACCTCCTTGGCCACACCGAGAGTTGTTGCGTAGACGAGGAAGTGCTCCCAGAGCGTGAGCGACTGCGGAGGCGCTTCATCCAGCGTGGAGAAGTGAAGCAGATACCGCCTGAGCGCCTGCCACTTCTTGAACTCCAGTCCTGCCTCGAACGACCTGCGCTTGACGAGCATTGAGAGAAGCAGGATCGTGAATCCGGCAACGAAACAGATGAGCGCGTACGGCGTCTCTGCGAATATCGCGATCGCGAAACCCACGAACATCGTAACGACGCCGATCGCGATACAGACATATGACATGATGGTGCTCTTCCGCTCGAGGAGCCCCTCCGCTTCCGATTTCTTGACGATGCGCTTCTTCCACTTACTGAACCACTTCTGGAATTTGGTCGAGTGCTTCTGCGCCTCTTTCTTGAAGGCATTGAGGGACAGCTTGTCACCGGTGACGCACGCCGCGCTGAAGAGGAAGAGCACCAGGTTCGACTCGTACGAGTTCAGAGATGAGACGTCCTTGTTCACCCACTCGAGGACGTAGTCTTTGCCACCACCGAGAAGATTGAGGGGTCCGTGTTTCTCCTCGATCGTTTCAGTGATGGTGATGTACCCGCCCTTCGCCAGGTCGAGTATGGTCGCGACCATGTCGCCGGCGCCGATCACGCCGGAACGGAAGAGGTAGCCGACCTCCGCGGGCGGACGGTCGGACGGGAGTTCCCGGAAGTAGTCGCCTTCGAACTCCACATTGTGCTCGCGGCCGTACTTCAGGAAGAGCACGGTCCACGCACCGAGCGCGAGAAGGGAAACGATGATCGCAGCGACGAGCCCGGCGCGCGCCCGGGCTGCTCGACCGGCAACGTACTCCTGAGCCTCCACCCTCCTGCGATTGGCCTCATCGACAAGGATCGTCTCTTCGGCCAGAGTCGTATCCCATATCGGCCCCCGCCCTCGTCTGGTCGCATCCGGAACAAGCTCGGGCGGAAAGAGGATGCGAAGCTCTACGAATCTGCCCGGTCTCAAGTTGTCGACCCAGAAGCTGACGGTCCTCTCATCCTCGATCGTGTACTCGCTGGTCAGGTTCGCGTGAAGCCACGCCCGAAGACGGTCCTTGTCCCCGCCGGGTGGGAAGTGGATGCGCCCGGTGACACGATCTGTCCGGATGTCCCAGGTCTCGCCGATGAACTTCCAGTAGAGGACGGCGAAATCATCGTGGACGACGACCGCGTCGTGAACCGTGTATGAGATATCGAAGGTGCGCCGTTCATCATCGGCGCGGTAAAACCACTTCGCGTAGGCATAGCGGGACTTGTAGTTGTAGTAGACGTAGCAGGTCCCGGGAGGACGCTCAGCATCGAGGTCTCGAGGGGAGCCCAGAGTGTACGCGACCCCATTCTCACCCACCACGATATCGGTGATCTCGACGCCGTCCCCTGACGACGATGTCTTCTCGACCTGGAAGAAGGCGTAGGTGAAATCGCCGTTGAAATCGAAGGTGCGCGCCTCGCGAAACTCGAAGCTTCCATCCGACCTGACGGTGATGTCTATGTCCACGTCCGAGATGTGGTAGCTCTTGGCCCCGGCCGGACCATGCGTAATGGTCGCCAGGAAGACAAGCGCCAGGAAGAAGACCATCACTCCTCGCCGCATATCTACCTCCCGTTCATGCGCCCAGCGTCTAATAGGGCGCACGTATGCGCCCACAGCCCTATCGGGCGCACGTATGCGCCCACGTTCTACGATTTCGTCGCGATCGTCACGTCCTTCAGGATCACGTACGGGTACCAGTGAGTTCCGATGCCGCCGAGGAGCCCCGTCAGTTCCACGTCCTTGGACAGCGCGATGATGTTGGACTTGAACAGCTTGTAGATGTTGCCGGAGATCATGGCGTCCTTCACTCGTCCGGTCGTCTTGCCGTCCTCGATCTTGAGTCCGTACGCCAGATTGCCGCCGAACTCGCCGGCAACGAGATTGGACATCAGAAGACCCATGATGCTGTCGACAAGCACGCCGCTTCCCACATTGGAGAGGAGTTCCTCGTACGGCTTCTCTCCACCCTCCATCACCCAGTTCGTGATCTCGGGCATCGGAGACTTGCCCAGCTCCTTCGTGCCGACGAGACGTTTCGCCTTGAGACCGTTGCCCGTATCGGCGTGGTTCAGCTTGCGCGCCGTTCTGAGATCGGTCAGGTAGCTCTTGAGCACGCCCGACTCCACGACCGTTGTCGTCTGCATCGGAACACCCTCGTCGTCGATGGGAGCCGACCTGTATCCGCCGGGCCTCAGGCCGTCGTCCCGAACCGTTATCCTCTCATCGAAGATGGACTTCCCCAGTTTCCCGGCGAGAGGAGAGATGCCCTGCTCGACGTGGGCTCCGCTGACGCCGAGATTGAGGGTCAGCATGATGTCGGACACGGCTCTGGGGGTGAGGACAACGGTCGTCCGTCCGCTAGCCAGATCCACGTTCGTCCGCGCGCGTCTGAATTCGTTCACGGCCCTTTCGTACAACTGGTCGAACTCGACGTCCATCGCCGTGCCGCCGAAGTAGGCGCCGCCATCGAGCATGTTCGTACCCTCAATCAGCCGCCCATGAATGTAGAACTGATACTGAGTTCGCTCGAACTTCGCATCGACGCCGTCCGAGTTCATGACATGGATGGTCTGCATGTCGCGTGTGGTTCCCGACTCCGCCTGGATGTCCTTCTCATAGTCGAGCAGCCGTGCGACGCCTGCCTCCGAGTGCTTCATCATCTCATCGACGGAGAGTTCCGCGACGGTCTTGTCGAAACACGTGAAGTCGGGCAGCCCACCGGCAACAGCGAAATCAAACTCCATGTCATCGCCGCATGACGCCGTGGCGAGCGCATCGTCCACAAGTCGATCCAGCTGGGTGAGCTTCGTTGTCGTAGCGAAGCCCAGCTTCCCATCCTTGACCAGCCTCAGAGCGAAACCTGTCTCTTCAGTGTTGGCCAGCTCCTTGAGTCGACCGGCCTCGTAGTTCACTTCTGTCTGGAGCGAGTTCAGGTAGAAGACCTCGGCCCTTGCGGCCCCTCTGCGGAGAGCTGTCTCAATGATCGTCTTCACCCTACTCACCTCCAATCACGACGTTCTGAATCCTGACGTGTGGGGAGCCGTGGGTGACAGGCAGTGGAAACTGTCCCGCCTTGCCACATCCTCCACCGCCGTCGTGCGCAGCCAGGTCATTTGCCAGGAGATCGATATTGTCGAGAGTGGTGAAGACGTTTCCGGTGAGCGTCACGTCTCGAACCTGCTCCGCCAGCTTCCCATCGCGGATCATCCTGGCGTTGGCGGCCGTGAACGTGAACATCTCGCCGTTCGTCTGCCCGCCTGATGCGGAGATGCAGTAAACGCCGTAGTCGACGCCGGCAATCATCTCATCGAACGTGGCCTCTCCTGCGGCGATGCACGTGTTACGCATCCGCGGGATCGGCGGGAAGCGGTAGTCGAGACAACGCGCGCTGCCTGTCGGTTTCTCCCCCATCTTGCCTGCGGTCTCGCGCGAGTGGAGCCTCCCGACCAGCTCTCCGTCCCGGATCAGGTACGTCTTCTCGGTCGGCACGCCCTCATCGTCGTAGACGAGGTGGCCACGTAGGCCTCTGTCCAACCCGGTATCGTAGACGTTGAGGAAGCTCTGACCGAACCTCCTCCCGAGCTTCATGACCTTCTGAAGACTCTTGTCCTCATACACGTTGTCACCCTCAGACAGATGCCCGAAGGCCTCGTGGATGAAGACGCCGGCGAGTCGCGGGTCGAGGATCACCGTGTACTCTCCGCCCGTTATCTTGGGCGCGTCCAGCTTGCCCAAAGCCACTCCACAGGCTTCGTCAATCTTCTTGTCGAGCCCCCTGACCACGCTGAAGTCGTCGCTCCCACCGAAACCGACGCTGTAGCCTTGAGTGTCACCGTCGCGTGTCGCCACCGGTGTCACACGCCCTCCGATGTCGACGCGCTCCTGGTAGACGAGGCCGCCTTCGCTGTTGCCGAACCAGAACTTGTGGAAGCGATCGAAGTACGTGACCAGCGAACTCGTGATGGCGTCATTGAAGCCTACTGCGCGCTCACTGTACGCCCTCATTGTCTCGACCTTCTCTTCGAGGGACACATCGCGTGGGTCGTTCCTGAGGTCAACAGGTACGTCAGCCACCACCGGTTCAACCTCGGCGAGTTGACTCGTTGCCTTCCCGACGGTCTTGGCCTGGTCGATCGCGTACTGCGCGAACTCGTCGAGACGCTCGACACTGTTGAAGGACGCGAAACCCCACCCGCCCCTGTGAAGAGCGCGCACGTTGCCGCCGAAATTCATCTTGCGGCCGAGATCCGACAATCGCGGACCGGTGAAGCCTACGCTGGACTCCTCAGTCTCCTCGAAATGAACCTCAAGGTAGTCGCATCTGTCGGCGAACTTCTTCATCACATGCTCGATGCGCGATTTCATACATCGCTCCTAACGGCGTCTGTCAATAGAATCTATCCCTCAACCAGTTCGATCGTGTGGATCATCTCCGTTCCATTGGCAAGCGTCTGCCCGACCGTGCAGTACTTGTCTTCGGAGAGCTTGACGGCCCGCTCGACCTTCTCCATCGAAAGGCCCTTGCCGTGTACAGTGTACTGCACCTCGATCCGCGTGTAGCGCGCCGGATACCCATCGTTCGGTGACGCCACCACTCGCACCTCTAGCCCCTCAACAGGCTGACGCATCTTCTGGAGGATCTCCAGGGTGTCGATCCCTGTGCAGCCGGCCAACCCCAGAAGCGGGAGCTCCGACGGGCGGTAGCCATCGCCCTCTCCACCGGCTCCCACGCTTGCGTCCATCCTGAGCTCGCGGCCGTCTCCGTCAATACCGAGAAACTTGAAGCCACCGCCCCAAGTTGCCTTGACCTCGTACATCCACCACCTCCACCGTAGAGAACCCCCCCAGCGCAAACATCTGTCTTCAACAGGAATCGTAATG
>DAOVNE010000209.1 GCA_030630395.1 Candidatus Eiseniibacteriota bacterium | reverse complement strand
TCTCATTGAAGAGCTTGCCGAGGTGATGGGTGGAGCGGTCGGCGCATCTCGCGCCGCCGTTGACTCAGAATGGATACCGTACTCGCACCAGGTGGGGCAGACGGGCAAGACAGTACAGCCGAAGCTCTACATTGCGTGCGGGATATCGGGAGCCGTTCAGCATTTGGCGGGAATGCAGTCATCGAAGGTGATCGTCGCGATCAACAAGGATCCCGACGCGCCGATATTCAAGGTCGCCACCTACGGCATTGTCGGGGACCTCTTCGACGTGCTTCCCGCACTCACGAAGAGCCTCAAGGCCCAGCTGTAGGTTTATCCAGGCCGCCGGACCCCACACATCAACACAACAGCTACTTCAGCTCCTCGAGTCGCTGGCGGGCGAGAGCCTCCATGGTCTCGGATGAAACTACGCTCGCACTCACGGGCTCGTGGTCGTCCGGCGAGGTGTACTGAGGAGGGAACGCCCGCAGGAGCCCCGTGGGCGTTGCCTCGGCTATGATCCTCCCATCGAGGTTGCTGGGCAGGGAGTGGCCGAGAAGCGCCAACACGGTCGGTGCGATATCCTCCAGGTTCACTCTGACCGGCGTCGGAAGAGGAGCGATTCTGTCGCCCTGCACGATGAACACCCCCGGTGATCCGCGGTCGTGCGACCCAGACAACAGCACGTCACCTGATGCCGACGGGTGCATGCCGTAGGTCGAGCAGATTATGTAGACCGTCTTGTCGTCGCCGATTCTCCGCAGGCGACGTACGGCGCCGTCGATGAACGCGTAGTAGTTCCGGAGAACCCCCCCGTACCTGGCCCCCTCCTCCTCCGTGAGATCATCGAAGAAGGCTGGCATTGCGGGAGCAACGAATCGGTGTGACACAGCATCCAGTCCGGAGAGGTTGATGAGCGCGAGGTCCGGCTCGAATTCGGCCAGGACCCGCGTTGCAAGCTCCAGCGTGATGAGATCACTCGTGAAGGCCCAGCGTGCCGCAGCTACGTTGTCCTTCCACCTGGGTAGCTCAGGGCCGAGATCCGGCAGAATGATGCTATTGAATATTGCCACCCCTGCCGACTCCTGCGCCCTCACTACTGCTTCCACCATCGGGCCGAAGCCCTCCTGCGAGACCTGAAACTCCCCCTCGGCGAACAACGTCGGCGAGAGCGAAGCAGCATGTGACGTCGCCTCCGGGGCGTACGGTGCGATGACGATACCGTGATCTCCCCACAGATTCGTCTCTGAGTCCCCGGTTCCGTCATCGGCCGCAGCACTTGAGACAGGCCACGTCGCCGGCCAGCCGATCGTCACGGCCGTGCCGCCTGCGGAGGAGATGAGTCGCGCGATATCCGGGCCGTCGAACCGCACGGGGCGACGGGTCGCAGTGGCAAGGGCCACCTCGTCGGTAGTGAGGGATGTACCTCTCGCCAGAACGGTCCAACCGACCTCGGGGAGGACGGGCCTGGGTGCTGTGATCTCACCCAGAAGGCTCCTCGGGATCATCTGCCCCAGTGCCGGCGTGCGTCCTTCCTGCATGAACTGATTCAGGAGATACCAGTCGAGCCCGTCTATCCCGATCACGACAACTTTGATTCCCGTGTCTCGCTCAAGAGCGGCATCCTGGTGGGGTTCCCACATGAGAGCAAGGACCAAGAGGCCGAGAGCGACGACGAGGGCGACCATGAGAAGGACCAGTTTGTTGTTCATAGCGGTATCTGCTCCGGGTTCAAGTCTTGTTGGACAGCACCCGTAATGATAAACTGATTGTTATGCCCAAATCCAGTCCAACTAGAAAAAGACCCACATCGGGGCCAAGCAGTCGCGTGCGTCGAGAGCCTGAGTCGCTCGTTGTCCGTGGGGCGCGGGAGCACAATCTCAAGGGATTCGACCTCGACATACCGCGTGGGTCGCTGGTCGTGATCACTGGACTCTCCGGCTCAGGCAAGTCGTCTCTGGCCTTCGATACCATCTACGCGGAAGGACAGAGGCGGTATGTGGAATCGCTCTCCGCCTACGCCAGGCAGTTTCTCTCACGGATGCAGAAGCCCCGCGTCGATTCGATCGAGGGGCTCTCGCCGGCGATCTCCATAGAGCAGCGGACGGCTTCCCGGAACCCACGCTCCACCGTGGGGACCGCGACCGAGATATACGACTACATGAGGCTTCTCTTCGCGCGCGTCGGTACGCCGCATTGCCACCTCTGCGGACGTGAGATCTCTCAACTTACAGTGGACCAGATGGCCGACACCGTGTTGTCGAACGCGGACGGCACGCGAATCGAGATTGTCTCGCCGGTAGTGCGCGGCAAGAAGGGCGAGCACCGCGATTGTTTACGTCGGATTGAACGCGGGGGATTCCTTCGTGTGCGAGTTGATGGTGAACTCACGGAGATCGGCGAAGTCGGCAGGCTCAACAGGAAGCGGAAGCACTCGATCGATGTTGTGGTTGATCGCCTTGTACTCAAGGACGGCGTCCGCCAGCGTCTTGTCGACTCGCTCGAGACTGCGCTCGAACTCACCGACGGGCTCGTACAGATCAAGGTGGGGAAGAAGGAACTGCTTCTGAGCGAGAGCGCATCGTGTCCACATTGTGGTGTCGGACTTGGCGAGATCGCCCCCAGGATGTTCTCGTTCAATAGCCCCTATGGCGCCTGCTCAAACTGCGGTGGGCTGGGAACGAAGATGCGCGTCGATCCCGACCTCGTCGTACCCGACAGGTCCAAGTCCCTGAGAGAGGGTGCGGTCGTCACGTGGCCGGATCTCGCAACCGGATGGACGCGTCACAAGCTTGACGCGCTATCCGAGTTCTACGGGTTCGATCTCATGACGCCGTTTGAGGACCTCGAACCGCGCATCCAGGATGTGCTCCTGACTGGGGCCGGTGATGAGAAGATCGAGTACAAGATCGAGTTCGAGAAAGGCCGCTGGGAGTACGTCGGTGGGTTTGAGGGAGCACTTCAGAATCTGGAGCGGCGTTACCTTGAGACCAAGTCGGAGAACATCCGGCGGTGGATAGAGGGTTTCATGGCGATAGACGAATGCCCCGATTGCCACGGCGCCCGACTACGTCCGGAGTCGCTGGCGGTCACGGTCGGTGGCCTGTCGATCAGCGAGATCACCGCCATGTCGATCAAGGAGGCGCTGGTCTTCTTCCGCGAGCTCTCACTTACCGCAAGGCAGCGGAAGATCGCCGTGGAGATCCTGAAGGAGATCGGGGAACGCCTGTCGTTTCTCTCCAATGTCGGGCTCGTCTACCTGACGATCGACCGATCGTCGGGCACGCTCTCAGGAGGCGAGGCGCAGCGCATCCGGCTTGCGACCCAGATAGGGACGCGGCTCGTGGGTGTGCTCTACATTCTGGACGAGCCGTCCATCGGACTGCACCAGCATGACAACGCCAAGCTTCTCGAGGCCCTCGTCGCACTCCGGGACATCGGCAATACGGTCATAGTCGTCGAGCACGACGAGGAGACCATCCGAAAGGCCGACTGGGTTGTGGACCTGGGACCGGGCGCAGGGCGTGACGGTGGGTACGTTGTGGCGAGCTGCAGGCCGGACGAACTCGTGGATCATCCTAAATCGCTCACCGGGCAGTACCTTTCAGGGAAGAAGCGAATCGAGCTTCCGGAAGAGCGACGAACTCCAGGAGGGGAGAAGCTTTCCATCGTCGGTGCGCGAGAGAACAACCTCGCGGACATCACTGTTGAGATCCCGCTTGGGACGCTCACGTGTGTGACCGGTGTCTCCGGGTCAGGGAAGAGCACGCTCGTCTCCGATATCCTCCACCGGGCCCTCGCGGAGTGGTTCAACCGCGCGCGCAGGATCCCCGGGAAATTCGATCGCATTGAGGGTGTTGAGCACATTGACAAGGTGGTCAACATCAGTCAGGCGCCCATCGGGCGAACTGCAACGGCAACCCCCGAGACCTACACGGGTACATTCGTCCACAT
>DAOVNE010000277.1 GCA_030630395.1 Candidatus Eiseniibacteriota bacterium | reverse complement strand
GGCAGCGTCGTGCTCGGCCATCTTGACGGGCCCCAGTCGTTCGATCCTGTCGTCGGCGACCTCGAGTCGCACGGGCGGACACTGAACGTCGCCATCGTCTGGCACCAGCATCAGCCGAAGTATCTGAAGGACCTTTCCACGGGCGAGTACGCGGAGCCGTGGGTGAGAATGCACGCCATCAAAGACTACTACGACATGGTGGCGATCCTGGACGACTACCCGGACATCCACTTCACGGTGAACCTGACGCCGATCCTGCTCATGCAGCTCGAGGAGATGCTGGCTGCGTGGGAGGAGGGCAGACCGACGGATGCTTACTTGAGAATGACACTGAAGGACGCGTCCGAGCTCACCGTGGATGACCAGGTGTTCCTTCTCACGCACTTCTTCAACGCCAACTGGGACAACATGATCCACATCTGGCCGCGCTACAAGGAGCTGAAGGACAAGAAGGGCGGCGATTCATACGAGGAACTGAAAGCGGCGGCAGTCACGTTCTCCGAGCAGGACTGGCGCGACCTTCAGATGTGGTTCAACCTCGCCTGGTTCGACCCGGACTTCCAGGAGGGAGACGTCGAGCTGGTCGACGGCAGGATCGTCACAGTCCGGCACCTGATCGAGAAGGAGCGGGACTTCACGGCCGCCGAGAAGCGCGAGGTTCTCGCTGTGGAGCGGGCGATCATGGAGAATGTCGTGGAGGTCCATCGCCGGGCGCAGGAGCGCGGGCAGCTCGAGATCATCACGACACCGTTCTATCATCCGATCCTTCCGCTCATCTACGACACCGATCTTGCACACGTGGCGATGCCGGCAGCGGCACTTCCCGCGACGCGGTTCAGCCACCCGGAGGACGCGCTCGCCCACGTGGAGCTGGCAGCCGACTACTACGAGAAGCTGTTCGGTCGTCGTCCCGATGGGCTCTGGCCCGGGGAGGGTTCTGTCTCGCAGGAGATCATCAGCACGGTCGAGGCCGGCGGATTCTCCTGGATGGCATCGGACGATCAGCTGCTTCAGAAGTCACTCGGCGGCAGCCCGCTGGGCGCCCGGCAGAAATACCAGATGTACTGGGCGGTGGAGGGCGACGCCCGGGTTGCGATGATCTTCCGGGACCACGGGCTCTCCGACGAGATAGGGTTCAACTTCAGCAAGATGGACGGTGTGGCGGCGGCTAACTCGATGATGCGAAGCCTGCACGGGATTCACAAGGCGTTAGCCCTCGATGATCGCGATTACATCGTCCCGATCATTCTCGATGGGGAGAACGCTTGGGACTGGTACCGGCACGACGGCAAGGAGTTCTTCCATTCGTGGTATCAGCAGATGTCGGAGGCCGGTTGGCTGCGCACCGTCACGGTCGCCGAGTACCTTGAGGAGCATCCGCCCACGGCAACCATCCAGCAGCTCTGGGCCGGGTCGTGGATAAGCAGCGATTTCTCGACCTGGATCGGTGAGGACGAGGAGAACAAGGCGTGGGACTACCTCACCACGGTACGCGACTATCTGGCCGAGAAGGACGAGAGCGGCACGGTGGATGCGGATCTCCTGGCCCGGGCGTACGACGAGATCTATGCGGCAGAGGGGAGCGACTGGTTCTGGTGGTACGGGACCGACCAGGACTCCGCGAACGACGGAGCCTTCGACGAGATCTTCCGTGGGACACTCAAGAACGTGTATGAGATTCTTGGAGACGAGCCGCCGGCCCTCCTGTCGCGCGCGATATCCGCCGCAGGAGGAGTGGGCGGGGGAGGCGTGATGGCTCGTGCCGCCACCGCAGGAGACGCGGAGCTTCTTGTGGGTCCGGTCCTTCTGGATGAGGGGATCCTCTTCAGCATCAGGCATATGTCCGCAGACCGCGTGAATGTGGCCGGCGAGTTCAATGGATGGAGCACCGACGCGACGCCGATGTCCGATGAGGACGGGGACGGCATCTGGATCGCGATCATGGAACTCGAGCCCGGCTCGTACGAATACAAGTTCGTTACGGATGGCGGCGCTTCGTGGATCGCCGACGAAGGCAACCCCGAGAGCGTTCCCGACCCCTACGGCGGCAAGAACTCGCTCGTCATTGTGGAATAGCAGGGCAGGCACTGCCGCGGGAGCGGAGCGCGGCCGGCGCGAGTGTGAACGATGTTGACTCCGAGAAGGGCGCCGGGCTGCGAGAAGACCGGCGCTCTCTCGCTTTCAGAAGGGTGGCAGGAAAGTTGCTCAATCGAAGGGGACATCGTCACGGGCTCCAGATCGTGCACGGTCCCGATGAGTCCCGCGAGTTCATTCTGACGAACAAGATGAAGGCCTACTTCGCGGGCGAGACCGGGCACGTTCGCGAGAGAAGCTACCGCGGTCTCACCGTGGAGCTCCACAAGTTCCTTGAGGGTTGGGAGCTCTCCCTTGGGGACAAGCCGGTCCAGGCCTGGGGTTTGAGGAACGCGTGCGTCCTGCCTCAGAGCATGACATGCGAGTTTGTCGCTGAGAGGATGACGGAGACGGTGTTTCTGGCCGACACCGAGAACCTCCTCATCGTCACCTACTCCTCCACCTACAGCGGCAGATGCTCATTCTCCCCGAGAGTCGATATCCGGAGTATCTGGGAGGACGTGAGGCCGGAGTACGACGTGCGATGGGACCCGACCGAGAGCGTCCTGGCCGTGCGAAGGCTCGATCACAAGGAGCGGACACCGGAAGAGGATTGGCCCGTCTGGTTGGCCATCGCCTGTGACAGGCGGTCCGAATTCGCTCCTGAGGCGGCCTACAGAGAGACGAGCTACGGACGGGACTCGGCGAGACGGGCCATGGCCTCGGCTGTGCCGTTCGTGCCCGGGCGAATCCAGTTCGACTGTGGTGGACCGGATGCGCACACGTCCAGCGTGACATTTGCTGCGGCCGTGGGCGACACGCTCGATGAGGCAAGGGAGCTCGCGCTGAGAGGAGTCAGAGACGAGTTCGGCTTCTACGATGTGAAGATGCGGAGAATCGCGGAGCTTCTGGATCGAATCGCCGTCTCAAGCAACGACAGTGACTACGATCACGCTCTTCAGTGGGCGGCGGCCTCGCTCGATGCACTCATGATGAACCAGATGGGACTCGGGATCTTCGCTGGTCTTCACT
>DAOVNE010000148.1 GCA_030630395.1 Candidatus Eiseniibacteriota bacterium | reverse complement strand
GGTCCTGCGCTGATGACCGCCTCGTGCTTCCTGGGCTTCTCGGGGTCAAAGGTCAGCTCGTATCCCTTCGCGTCCACCAGTTGCCTGCTGATGTAGTTGGCGTTGAGGACAGCCAGCTCGCTTGACTCCTTTAGGCCAGGGCCGCCCATGGTGTACATGTAAGTGTACGCCCTGAGGCTGACGCCCACGTTGCCGTGGAAGCCGTGGACCTTGCCCATGCTCTTTGGCTTGTCATAGTCCAGCTTGTATACGCCGTCCTCCTCGATGATATCAGGGACTGGCAGGTACTTCGCTAGGAAGGATTTGACTCCCACCGGGCCAGCACCTGGGCCTCCGCCGCCGTGGGGCGTGCTGAAGGTCTTGTGGAGGTTGCTGTGAATGATATCAAAGCCCATGTCGCCTGGCCTGCACCATCCCATGATGGCGTTGAGGTTGGCTCCGTCGTAGTACATGAGGCCCCCTGCATCGTGGACGATCCTGCTGATCTCGCTGATCTCGGACTCGAATACCCCTATTGTGTTGGGGTTTGTCAGCATCAGGCCCGCCGTCTGTGGTCCTACCGCCGCCTTCAGTGCTTCAAGGTCAACCATCCCGTGCTCGTTGCTGGGGATCTCGACTGTCTTGAAGCCCGCCACGCTCGAGCCGTCAAACCCGACGCCGGATTCAAAGAGCTCCGGGTTCACCGCAGAGAGAGGCAGAGGGATGTGATGCCAGCGTCCCGGCAGATCTGTGAAGCGAAGATCGAGGAAGGCGACAGGCGAGTCCTCGAGGATCTTCAAGAGTTCCTGAGGGCTTCGAGCCTGTTGAAGTTTGCGAGTAAGCTCACTCATGTGTGTTCTCTCCAGGGTCTCTTGCTCATTTTGGGAACAAGAGGGCGTGACTCCGTGAGCCGCGCCCTCGAACCGATCGATCACTCCAAACTACAAGTATACCGCGAAATGGGGCCGGGGTCAATCACCAGGAGGAGGCGCCTGATTGTCCGCCCTGGGGCGGTCACGTGGCAGAAGCAGCTTGACACCTCCGTTCCCGGACAGTTAGATTGAGGTTGAAAATGGCATGATTATGCGTACCTGACCTTGGTAGAGGGGGAAAGAGGATGATCCACGTAGGAAGAGTGCTTGCGCTCGGGTTGTTGACGCTGATGCTGCTGGCGGCAAACGGGTGCACAACGACGGCCGACGGCGAAGAGACGCCGAGTGTGGCCGCCAGGGAAGATGTGATAGAGAAGGATACGCCGACACAGACGAGTACACAGGAGATGACTGAACCGGTGACTGCTAGCCTGACCTACATCGATGAGGGCGGAACTCGGATGACGATGGACGTCCCGTATCTTCCGTCCGGGCAGAAGATCGCAACGATAGAGACCAGCAAGGGAACAATGAAGATCGCCCTTTGGGAAGACAAGACGCCGAATACCGTGATCAACTTCGCGCATCTCGCGAACAGCGGTCGCTACAACGGTGTAGAGTTCCATCGAGTTATCCCGGGATTCATGGCACAGACCGGTGATGTTGAGCACAAGGGTGGCTACGGCGGACCGGGCTACTCGATCCCCGCCGAGTTCGACGGCAGCCTGAGTCATGTGCGTGGTGTGGTCTCGATGGCAAGATCCCAGGATCCCGATTCCGCCGGCAGTCAGTTCTTCATCATGCTCGCGGCTGCGACCCACCTCGACGGGGCGTACACGGCATTCGGCGAAGTCATCGAGGGTCTTGAGGTGATCGATCTGATCAAGAAGGGCACGGGCGGTAACGGTGCGGTGGAAGATCCTGATACGATCATCAGTCTGCGCGTCGAGAGCGTGACGGCGGAGTAGCTACAGCACCGCCCCTGGTGGTGGCGTGGAGGTTGTCTTGATGACACGTTTCGCATATGTGTTGGTTGTCGTACTCGTGATGGTGACTTCGTCGGCGATGATCTCCAGGGCTGACGTGACCCTGAGCGGCGCTGAGGCCGCGACTCCGGAGCAGGTTCTTCTGGTAATAGGTGAGCTTGAGAGCCGCATCGCGGAGAATCCAACCGATATCGAGGCCCTGATTGAGCTCGGCAACATCTACTACGAGACGAACATGCTCGATGCCGCGCTCGCGACGTATATTACGGTGACGGAGATAGACTCTACACATGCGGGCGCCAGACTGAATCTCGGCACACTCTATACGGACATGGGTCATCTCGACGACGCTGTTCACGAGCTTGAGATGGCTCTCGGCTTTGATCCCGAGAACCCGATGATCGTGACGAATCTGGGGAGCGCCTATTACGGCCAGCGGCGCTACTCCGATGCTGTCGACATGTACCGTGTCGCGCTTCACCTGGATCCGAGCAACGTGGAGGCTCATTTCAACATGGGTGTTGCCTTCGCTGACGCGCAGGTCTTTGATGAGGCCATACGGGAATGGGAGAAAGTTGTGGAACTGGCGCCCGAGAGTGCGGCCGCCGGAATCTGCAGAGACAACATCCAGATGATCAGCGAGTTCCGCGGCGACGCGAAGCCGTAGACTCGCCGAGTCCAGCGCGGATCACGCGAAGAGGGGCAACGATGATAAAGAAAACGACGATCGTTCGTCTGTCGGTTCTTCTTGTCGTGGGTTCTGTCTGTCTGGTTCTCGGCGGCTGTTTTACCGCCGTGCCGACGACGGAAGAGGCGACGATGACCATCGAAGGATCGGGGGGGGCATCCTCTCCGCAGGCGGACGTGACACCAGCTCAGAAGGCGTACTTCAGCGCCACGGAGTTCTATCGGGTCCGCGAGCTCGGCAAAGCGATTGAGAACTTCGAGAGGGCCAGGGATCTTGACGCCGGCTATGTGGACCCTCTCTATGGACTCGGTCGCATCTACCTTGTCGACACACAGGAGTTTGACAAAGCTCTGGAAATGTACGAGCTTGCCCGTACTCTGGCTCCTCTTGACGCGTACTCTCACTCGTCCCTGGCCTACGCCTACTTCGTGATGGGTAGGTATCAGGAGTCGGTCGACTCATACGTTGAGGCCGTGCAGCTGAGCCCGGACGACGCAGACGCATTCCTGAACCTCGGGTACGCATACGAGAAGATGGAGATGGATCTCGCGGCCGTTGAGGCGTATCGCCGCGCTCAGGAGCTGATGCCGGACGATACACGCGCGTCGCAGTCGCTGGCTCACCTCTACTACAGCGCAGGCATCTACGACCAGGCAATAGCCGCCTACGAAAAGGTTCGAGTCCGAGGATCGGCCAGCGCCTACACGCTTTCGACGTTGGGGTTCCTCTACATGAAGCTGGGGAACCTGGATATGGCGGAGAACCTGTTCCTGTCCGTTCTTGAGAAGACACCGGGGGATGTAGCGTCGAGGGCCAACCTCGCCGGTGTGTACAGGGACAAGGGCGACTTCGCGAACACGGTGATACAGTATGAGCTTCTGCTCCAGGAGCGACCGGATGACATGTCGTATCTTCTCGCTCTTGCGGACGCATACAACGAAGCAGGGCAGTATGCCTCGGCGATCACCACGGCGAAGCGTGTGCTCACACTGAGATCCGGATCGGGGAGCGCATACATTGCGTGGGCCAAGGCCCTCGAGAAGCAGAGCGACTACGAGGGCGCGATCGCGAAGCTCGAGCAGGCGAAGAACGATCCGGAGTGGCGGAGCCACGCGATTCTGGAGATTGAGCGTCAGCACCAGTTGAGTGAAATCAGGGAGCAGAAAGAGGCCCGCGACCGCTGGAATCAGGGCTAGCAGATCGATGCAGTTCGCTCAGTCCGGCGGACTTGCGTTGTGCTCGGACGAGGGAACGAGACGAGATAGAATCGGCCGGCCCGCTTGCGAGCCGGCCGATGTCTCGGGAAGAAGAATGGCGGAGGCGTGTGATGAGTGTCATCTACATGGACAGCAATGCGACAACGGCCACCGACCCCCGGGTCCTGGAGGCGATGCTTCCATACTTCACGGAGAGGTTCGGCAATCCCTCGAGCCCCTATGGTATGGCTCACGATCCTCGCGCGGCCGTTGAACGGGCGCGTGAACAGGTCGCTTCGGGTCTTGGCTGCAAACCCTCCGAGGTGATCTTCACGAGCGGTGGGTCGGAATCGGACAATGCTGCTATCAAGGGGGTGGCGTTCGCTCGATTGCCGGGACGCGGACACATCATCACGAGTGCCATAGAACATCATGCGGTCCTCGTGACATGTGAGTACCTGGAGCGCGAGTTCGGCTTCGCAGTGACCTATCTCGCCGTGGACGCCGACGGCGTTGTCAGTGCTTCGGACGTAGAACGTGCCGTGCGCGATGACACATGTCTGATAACCCTCATGCAGGTGAACAACGAGGTGGGTACCATCCAGCCTCTGAAAGAGGTGGGCGACATCGCTCGCGAGCGTGGCATCCTGTTTCACACGGACGCGGTCCAGGCGGTCGGGAAGGTCTCGGTTGATGTGGATGCGCTCGGAGTCGACCTGCTGTCGCTTTCTGCACACAAGTTCTACGGTCCAAAGGGGGTGGGAGCGCTCTACGTTCGCGCCGGCACACGAATGCACGCGCTCACGCATGGAGGCGGGCAGGAGCGCGGCATGCGCGCCGGCACTGAGAACGTCCCGGGCATCGTTGGGCTCGGCGAGGCAGTTGAACTCGCGGTGGACGAGACCGAGAGCGAGTGCGTGCGTCTGACGGTTCTCCGCGACCGTCTTCAGGACTCGCTTCTGAGAGAGATCCCCGACGTCGTGTTGAACGGGCACAGGGAGAAACGAATCCCCGGCACGGCGAATCTGTCCTTTCTCTATGTTGAGGGCGAGAGCATTGTGCTGAGTCTCGACATGGAGGGCATAGCGGTTTCTACAGGATCCGCCTGTACGACCGACGCTCAAGGTCC
>DAOVNE010000284.1 GCA_030630395.1 Candidatus Eiseniibacteriota bacterium | reverse complement strand
CTGCTCGGCCGCTCTCCCTCATCCGACTCGCGGTAGAGCGCCTTGATAGCGCCCCAGGAGATGTTCTCTACTGTGGTCTGGCTGACCACGATCGGCGGCAGGTTCAGCAACTGGTTCCAGCTGTTCCCGTAGCCGCCGTCGGCATCATAGTCGAAGTTGCCGCACCACCACGAGTAGTCGGTCTCGTGGAGCGGGTCATCGAACGCGAGATAGGTGTCAATGTGGAAATGCGCCGCTGCAGTCGCGGTCAGATCCGCGCTGCTCCAATCACCGGGACCGTCCGAGTGATCGTCATACCAGAGGAGGCCGTAGTACCCGGGGTTGGCCTGGCAGATTGAAGCAGGAGCAGATAGGAGTAGGATCACTGCAAGATAGAGAATGAACCGATAGCTGTGTCGCATTGCGACCTCCTTTCGGGGCGTGCGACCCGGTCGGCGGCCGCCGCGATGGACGGCCGCGGAAGGCATTTTCACTTTACCACAGCCGTGCGGAGATTGCCAGTGCCACGTTCTGTACGTGCGCCATGCCCGGCGCACCACGAAAAACGCCCCGGGCTCGTTACCCAGGGCGTTTGAGATACTCTATTCTGATGTAGCAGCAGGCGGCCCGAACCGGGCGCCCCAGGCTAGCCTCAGGTGAATCCCCCACTTCCGCACGACGTCCCCAGACCACCACCCGGTGTCGCAAACCGCGACACGATCCTCCGGCCCGTCTTCTTCCCACACTCCGGACACTCGTGAGGCTTGTCCCGGTTGGTGACGGACTCGAGTTCCTCGAAGACCAGCCCGCAGTTGTCACACATATACTCGAAGATCGGCATCAGTCCTCCACGAAGCAGTGGCAAGTGTCCCTGTTGGCATCGCCCTAACCATAGGGCCTGTTCTTCAGGTCCTATGCAATTCTGATGCCGTGGGGCAAAATCGGATTCAGGGAAACAGCTACCCGGTTCGCCTGAATAGCACCCGCCTGGGGACCAGCGAATCCTTCCCTACAAACCGCGTGGTCTCCCAGCCGTCCGCGAACAGCCCCCGTATCTCGTCGTTGGTGTACGGGCGAAACAGCATCCCCTCCCGCCTGCCCCCCACGTACTGATGCGTGCCGTCCTCAAGAATGCGGCACTCGGAGTCCGGGTCGTCGCTCTTGTCCTCATCGAACGCGACGAGCAGTGGAGCCCCCGGACGCGCGACTCGCGCAAGCTCCCCGGCCAGCTCCGTCGCGTGCTCAAGTATCACATGATCGAGACAGCTCCACGCGAGTATCCCATCCACGCTAGTATCCTTGAGCTCGAGGTGGTCTCCGTCGTAGCCGATGGAACTGAGCCCCTGGAGACCCTCATCACCGGCCCGCGCCTCGCAGTACCTGATTCCCTCTTCGACAACATCGCACAGCAAGACCTCGTAGTCGCGTCTCGCGAGCGCAAGCGCATTCCTGCCGAGGCCACATCCGAAATCGAGCACAACCCCACCGCCCGGCAGAAGCTCAAGGAACTCGAGCGCGATATCGCTGTCTCCATCGAAGATGGACCTCCCCCACTTCTCGGGAATCCCACCCTCAATCGTCTCGCGGATACACCGCTCCCAGAATACGTGTGTTGCAGGTCTCTCGTGGCGCGTCAATGGTTCCTCCTGGAATCAGCGGGGTGGTTTTTGTGCAATCACGAAGCTGCCCTGACCCGATGTGGCGTCGTCCACCGCCCGAACCCCGATCTCCTCGCAGACCTGAACGAAGGTGGAAGCGTATTCATCCAGCCGCCCCTCGCTCTCGGCTGCGTCGAAGGCCTCGTGCACGAGCGGTATGCGATGATTCAGATGTCTAATCTCGCTGAAGCCGACCGACCGAAGAAGCTCGTCGAGGGTCCTGCTTGTCACATGGTTGAGTTCGTAGCAGGCCGCCGACACCACATGCGGCGCGAGCGTCTCTAAGAACGGGATGGAGAGTTCGTCAGGGCGCTTGGGCGCGCTGTCGGCTTGGAGATCAAGCGACACGGGCGTCCCAACCATCGCATCCACAACCTCTGAGAGTTCCCGGTCTCCAGCGAGTCGCACTCCGTCAATGACAATCCCATACCGCACCTCACGTCCCGGCGACTTCGTCCGGAGCTGATAGAAGAGAACGTGCTCGCCGGGGCCATCCGTACTGCGGGCGCGCTCCACCCATACCTCCTCGTCTCCATCGCTTTCGGGGAAGTACTCCGAGTAGTCCTCGAAGACCATGGCCAGCGTCCCGCCCGGCCTGAGCACGCGGTGCACTTGGGCAAGCGCAGCGGCCGGATCGTCGCACTGCTCGATCGAGGAGGCGGCACACACGCCGTCGAACGATGCATCCCCAAACGACATCGCTTCGGCGTCCATCACCAGAAACTCGACATTCAGAATCCCAAGCCGCGCCGCGTTCTCACGCTGGACACGCACACGCTTCGGAGAGGGATCGATGCCGACGATCCTGGAGAAGCGATCCGCCATCCGGAGTGACGGCCATCCGTCGCCGGGACCGACATCGAGAACACTCCCGGCATCTCCCATCGCACGCGCGAATGCGCTCACGATCGCCACGTCGTGCCAGTGCGTTCGCCTTGTGTGATCGAGTGGCTGATAGAGAACGGCCAGACACTCGCCGGACTGCGATTCCATCCGCTCATACGCAAGCTCGGCCGTTGTCGTCCGCCGCGGTGACAGGTTGCTCCGGATCCAGCGCTCTATGTCGGACTGCTTGCTCAGACGAGTCTCCTCTCAAACGACTCTCAAACGACTGGGGGGCACATCGTGTGCCCCCCAAGCGTAAGTCAGGAATGCTGCCTGTGCTACAGCTATCGGGCTCTTCCCGCACGGTGACTCCTCCACGGGCTGCCCCTACTTCAATAGCACGATTTTCTGCACCTCCTTGTGGCAGTCGTTCCTGTCATCGGAACTCATGTTTACGAAGTAGACGCCGCTCGCGGCGCGCTAGCCTGAGTCGGTTTATCCATCCCAGGCCACGTCGTACTCGCCGGCTTCGACTTCACGGTCGACGAGGGCCCGCACCACT
>DAOVNE010000114.1 GCA_030630395.1 Candidatus Eiseniibacteriota bacterium | reverse complement strand
GGCGAGCACGGCGCTTCTTGTAGCCGTTGCCTGCATGGCAGTGCCGATATTCGATGTCGTGACTTCGATCCTTCGGAGACGGCGTACGGGCAGGGGCATCATGACTCCCGACCGCTCTCACGTACACCATCGCCTGATCCGGTTCGGTCTGAGTCCACGGAGAGCCGTAATAGTTCTCTGGGGAGTGACCATCTTCTTCGGTGGTCAGATGCTCGGCCTCTCGGCCGTGCACGGTGTCGTCTACGTCCTGTTGAGCTACGTTGCGGCGACCGTGGTCGGTAACATGGTGCTGACTCAGCGGCGCAAGAACATGAGAACCACCGCGCGGGACATCAGGGACGAGATGCTCTATCTCGTCGGTGTTCGTGATCACGTGGGTGACGACGAGCCGAATGAAGAGCCCGGTCTCCGTGCGATGATCGTCGAGCAGATTCGCCGCGAGGCACGTTACCGGCGGATGGTTCGGGCGGAGAACGGCGTGCCGCTCAGGGGTACAGGTGCTGCGCGGCGCGAGGCGCTTGTGGCCAGGGAGGCCAGAAATCCGGGCCCCAGTGCGGAACCGACGGAGCCAACACAAGAGTTCGCACTCGACGCTGAAGCTGAAGGGACCCGTCCCAACTAGGCGAGACGGCGGAGCCTAAGGGCAGCAAACGCGTTGCGAAACGACCCTTCCAGTGCTAATATCTCTAACTCCAAGTATATCCACCGTGGATCGTCACTTTCGGCGTTGATTTGAACAGCGTCCACGCCAAGTAGCGTCGATCCCGGCTTGAGTTGACCCTGGGCAGCGTCGATGTCGAATGGCATCGATCCCGAGTAGCCTCGACCTTGAGTGGTTGAGCACTCTGTGACGTATCCAGCAGTGAGAGGAGCCAGTAATGACACGAAAGCGCGTCTACTTCTTTGGCGGGGGCAGGGCGGATGGCCGCGGGGCGATGAAAAATCTCCTTGGCGGCAAGGGAGCCAACCTCGCTGAGATGACCAATCTCGGAATTCCGGTGCCTGCCGGATTCACCATCTCGACAGAGGTCTGCATCCACTACTACGAGAGGGGCGGCGACTTCCCGGATGGGTTGGAGGCCGATGTCGATGCGGCGGTCAAGATGGTCGAGGATGTGATGGGCGGAGGCTTCGGCAACAGCGATGATCCCCTTCTGTTCTCGGTACGCTCCGGCGCGAGGGTCTCGATGCCGGGGATGATGGACACGGTGCTGAACCTCGGGCTCAGCGAGAAGACCGTCGCCGGACTGATCGCGAAGACACGCAACGAGCGGTTCGTCTACGACAGCTACCGCCGCCTGATCCAGATGTACGCGAACGTCGTGATGGGGATTGAGATGGACGGTTTCCATAACCTGCTGGAGGCGAAGAAGAGCGAGCGAGGCGTCAAGGATGATATGGAGCTGAGTGCACAGGACATGAAGGACCTCGCGGGGCAGTTCAAGGTGAAGGTCAAAGAGCTATCGGGGAAGGAGTTCCCCGACAACCCGCGCGAGCAGCTCTGGGGCGCCATACGCGCAGTCGTCCAGTCGGGGAACATCCCCCGTGCGGTGAGTTACCGCAGGCTCAACGACATCGCCGACGACTGGGGCACGGCCGTAAACGTTCAGGCAATGGTCTTCGGAAACATGGGCGAGGACAGCGCGACCGGTGTCGCGTTCACACGCGACCCCGCGACCGGTGAGAGAGTCTTCTACGGAGAGTTTCTCCCCGACGCACAGGGTGAAGACGTGGTCTCCGGCGTGAGGACCCCGCACCCGATCAATCTGGCCCAGAAGAAGGACGGCGACGAGGAGTCCCTCGAGGAGTTCATGCCGGAGATCTACCGCGACCTCGACACCATCCGTGAGAAGCTCGAGCTTCACTACACGGACACTCAGGATATCGAGTTCACCATCCAGCGCGGCAAGCTCTGGATGCTTCAGACGCGGACAGGCAAGCGGACGGCCGAGGCGGCAGTCAGGATCGCGGTCGAGATGGAGGCCGATGGTCTCATAAGCCGGAAGACGGCCGTGATGCGCGTCGATCCTCACCAGATCGAACAGCTTCTTCATAAACGAATCGATCCCGACGCCAGCTACGAGGTTCTGACCACTGGGCTTCCGGCATCGCCGGGTGCTGCAGTCGGACGCGTGGTGTTTACGGCCGAGGATGCCGTAAGCTGGGCGGCCGACGACGATCCGGAGAAACACCGTACCGTGCTGGTTCGGGAGGAGACGTCACCTGAGGACATCGAGGGGATGAACGCATCGCAGGGTTTCCTGACGGCTCGCGGAGGAATGACATCCCACGCCGCCGTCGTCGCGCGCGGCATGGGTAAGTGCTGCGTTGCCGGCGCAGGCGATCTCAAGATCGACTACGCGACCAAGACGTTCAAGGTCGGAGGCCTGGTCGTGAAGGAAGGCGACTGGATTACGCTGAACGGCGCGACCGGCGAAGTCATCCTGGGGAAAGTCGCAACCGTGGATCCAGAGCTCTCGGGCTACTTCGCGACACTGATGGAGTGGGCCGATGAGTTCCGTCAGCTGGGCGTCCGGACGAACGCGGACACGCCAGAGGATGCGGCTATTGCGCGGGGCTTCGGTGCTGAGGGGATCGGCCTCTGCCGGACCGAGCACATGTTCTTCGGCGAAGACCGCATTAAGTACATACGAGCCATGATCATGGCGGCCGATGAGGCCGAGCGGCGCGAGGCGCTCGACAAACTCTTGCCCTTCCAGCGCAGCGACTTCGAGGGGATCCTCGAGGCGATGAAGGGTCGCACGGTGACCATTCGGCTTCTTGACCCGCCGCTTCACGAGTTCATCCCGCACAGCGAGGAAGAGATCGAGGAGCTTGCGAAGGACCTCGGGAAGGATCCCGAGAGGATGAAGGAGAAAGCGGCAAGCCTCAGGGAATCGAATCCCATGCTCGGTCACCGGGGCTGCCGTTTGGGTATCACGTTCCCCGAGGTCTATGAGATGCAGGCGCGCGCGATCTTCGAGGCCGCCTGCTCGCTCACAAAGAAGGGCGTGGACGTCAAGCCGGACATCATGATTCCTCTCGTCGGCGAGCCGAAGGAACTCTCGATTCTCCGGGAGCTCGTCGAGCGCATCGGCGTAGAGGTGATGAAGAAGAACGGCGTAGAGGTCGACTACCACATCGGGACGATGATAGAGATCCCGAGGGCGGCTCTCGTGGCCGATGAGGTCGCCGAACACGCCGATTTCTTCTCGTTCGGCACGAACGACCTCACGCAGATGACCTACGGATACAGCCGGGATGATGCCGGTTCGTTCCTGAAGGGGTACATCGAGAAGGGAATCCTTGTCTGTGATCCCTTCCAGTCGATAGATGTGAAGGGTGTGGGCGCCCTCGTCAAGATGGCGGTTGAGAAGGGTCGGAGCGTCAATCCTGAGCTTCACGTCGGTATTTGCGGCGAGCACGGTGGTGACCCCGAGTCCATCAACTTCTGTCATCACGCGGGGCTCGACTATGTAAGTTGTTCTCCGTATAGGGTTCCTGTAGCCCGGTTGGCCGCGGCGCACGCGGTGCTGCGGGCGAGGATGAGAACCGAGGGGTAAGGAAACCCTTTCGCGACGCGCCGGAGGCCATTCCTGACCCGATGGCTCACGGACGGCGCATCGACTGAGAACACGATTGAACGCTGCGACGGGGACGGCTGGTTTCGTCCCCGTCGTTCTGTGTGGTCGGGCTATCGAATCTTGACGGAGTGCCCTCTGTGGGCTAGAATCGCACCGGATAGCCAGGTCGTAATGCACCCGCGATCTCATGCACACGTGCGGTCTTAAGCGGATAGACGGGGGGCGGATATGGTGAGGAAGATCGTCTTCACCCTACTTGCTGTTGTTCTCAGCGCCTGCGTGGTCTACGGACTCGTCATCGGTGACTTCTGGGAGACGCTCTCCAACGGGGCCATGATCTGCCTGACCTGTATCGGCGTCGCTTAAACTGCTCAGGAGGGCCTCCCGCGCATGAAACGGCGTATCATCCAATTCATCTCGCTCATCATAACGAACTCATACTTCACCTCGATACCCACGGCCAGCTTCTACCAGGGGACCCTGAAGGGCGCCTGCGTTCCGATCCTCAACTGCTACGCGTGTCCGCTTGCCTGGGGCTCGTGTCCGATCGGCACGCTTCAGCACTTCATAATCGTCCGAGCCCTTCCGTTCTACCTCATCGGTGTTCTTGGGCTGGTGGGCCTGGTGGGCGGACGGTGGGCATGCGGCTGGTTGTGCCCGTTCGGGTGGTTCCAGGAGTTCGTCTACAAACTCAAGGTCCCGAAGATCAAAGCGCCCGACTGGCTTCGCCACATGAAGTATGTGATCCTGGTTCTCGTTGTGGGCGTCGTGACGTGGGTGACGTTTGAGCCGTGGTTCTGCAAGTTCTGTCCGGCCGGGACTCTTGAGGCTGGACTCCCGTGGCTGGCATGGGCCGCACGAGGCTCGGACTATGCTGAGGGCATGACCTTCACAACAGGGATCTTCGCCCTCAAGGTATTCATGCTGGTTGCTCTTGTGGCATTGGCGGCGGTGCTGCAGAGACCATTCTGTCGCTTCGCCTGCCCCCTTGGGGCTCTCTTCGGCCTGGCCAACAAGTTCAGCCTTCTTCAGCTTGATTTCGACCTCGACACTTGCGCGATCGCATACGCACAGGGATCCGATTTCGAGAACTGTGCGAAGTGCATGCACTGCTCGAAGAACTGCCCGATGGGTCTCAAGGCTCCCGAGCAGATCGGGAGTGTAGACTGCATCAGATGCATGAACTGCACGTCCTACGGTTCCGTGTTCTGGCGGTTCGGAACAGCTCCGTCTCGGGACAGAACCGGTGAGAGGATGATAGCGCCGGCGCCGCATTGGGGCACAAAAGACGTGCCGGAGGCGCCGGATTAGGGCTTGAACACGAGCCCAAGGAGGCGAGGGCATGATATCCACAAGTGGGATTCCCCAGGATCTGGTTGAGAGACTCGGCCACGCCTCGAACATCGTCGTATTCACAGGAGCCGGCGTTTCTGCGGAGAGTGGCGTCCCGACCTTCAGGGGTCAGGACGGGCTCTGGCAGAAGTACAATGCAGAGGACCTCGCAACCTGGCAGGCTTTTGAGAGAGATCCACGATTGGTCTGGAGCTGGTACGATTACAGACGCCAGATAATATCGGGCGTGGATCCGAACCAGGGACACATGGCAATTGCCGAGATGGCGTCAGTGTTTGACAACGTCACGGTCGTCACGCAAAACGTGGACGGCTTGCACCACCGGGCGGGCAGCACGGACGTCGTGGAGTTGCACGGGAACATCTGGCGGGCCCGGTGCACGCGCGAGTTGACGGTCTGCGACTTCCGCGAGTGTCCACTGGACGTGAATCCTCCTCTCTGCAGGGAGTGCGGATCCATGCTCAGACCGGACGTCGTCTGGTACGGCGAGCCCCTGCCCATGGATGCCTACGAGCGATCGCACGAGGCGGCGTGCATTTGCGACGCCATGCTG
>DAOVNE010000159.1 GCA_030630395.1 Candidatus Eiseniibacteriota bacterium | reverse complement strand
TGTGCACGTGAACGAAGTGACAGCGCCAGAGCAGTATGGCTCCGAGGAGCCGAACGATTCCGGCGACCGCGGCGGCGGCCTTGACCAGTTTCGGACCATCGACGTGTGTGGCGATGTACCTGACCGAGGGTGCGTCAGGGGGCATTGAGTCGAGCAGTGCGTTCACTGCTGCCGCGACGCCTCCCCTGACCTTCCGAGACGGACCCAACATCGCCACTCTGAGTTCCGAGCGTTCGGACAAGATCGTCCTCCCCGTCAAACGAACACGATCGATAGAGATCTGAAGGAGGGCGGCACACGATCTGGGCACCGCTCCGCTCCTGGAGGATGATTCACTGAGACACCGGCGCCGGCCGACTAGTCGCGCAGCCGGTACGCCTCCCCCGAGCGCAGAGACTCGACAGCCTTGAACGTCGCTCGCATGCCGGCGTAGATCTGGTCGAACGGAATCGGAGACGGCGCGCCCTTCCTGACAGCGTCGAGGAACGTCGCCATCATCTTCGGCTGCCCCTTGTTCTGACCGGGCAGCCTCGTCCTTGTGGGCTTGCCGCTGCCGTAGACCCTCAGCTCTCTGAAGTCGGTGAGCACGCCGGTCACACCGGCCCTGTAGACCTCTATGTACTCCTTGGGGAGCGCCGTCGATCCGTTTGCCAGGTAGGAGACCGTTCCGATGGAGCCGTTCTCGAAGACGAGGCTGATGTTCACGGTGTCCTCGAGATGTGCGGGCTCGTCCATGGCCGCCGCGTACACGGACACAGGAAGCGATCCGTTAACGTACATGAGGTAGTCTATGAAATGGCACGCCTCTCCGATTATCCTGCCGCCGCCAATCTCCGGCTGCTGCATCCAGGCGTCCGCCGGCATCGGCCCGGCGTTCACTCGGTAGATCATGGCCATCCGACCCTCGCCCACCGCCGCCTTCAGCGCATCGGTCAGGGGTGAGAAGCGTCGATTGTAGCCAACCATGAGCGCCCCCGCTCGATCCTGACCGGACGGCTCGCCAACGGCAGTCGCGATCTCGTCGAGCTCGTCGAGCGTCAGGCAGAGGGGCTTCTCAACGAACACGTTGCGCCCGGCGCGCAG
The DNA here is from genome assembly GCA_030630395.1 of Candidatus Eiseniibacteriota bacterium. GTDB lineage: Bacteria > Joyebacterota > Joyebacteria > Joyebacterales > Joyebacteraceae > Joyebacterum. Next base: position 3,570 of record DAOVNE010000159.1, on the reverse strand, counting down.
AGCCTGGAGTGTGTAGTCCGCGTGCGAGTCGTGTCTCGTAGCTATGAAGACAGTGTCGATCTGATCGTCGTTCCAGATGTCCTGCTCCTCCGATGTGCAGTACTCGAAGCCGTACCTGTCTGCGACAGATCTCGAGCCCGTTCCCGTCGCCGTCATGACGCCCTTGAGCACGACGTCACCCTTTATGTTGGGAAGCAGGTTGCCCATTGCGTAGCTGCCCGCACCGATGAATGCGATCGTGGGCGTACCGGATCGACGCGCCTCGCTCGTCTGGATACGCGCGCCGGGCTCGGCTTTATCGACGTCGTACTGGATCAGTATCCCGAGATGGGGTTCATCGCCCTTGAGTATCAGTTCGAAGGCGTCCGGCGCCTGCTCGAGCTTGAAGGTGTGCGTCGTCATGTAGCCGAGATCGACCTTCCCGGAGTGCAGCAGCTCCTGGAAGGCGAGCATGTTGCGGTTCTCGGTCCAGCGAACATACCCCGCCGGGTAGTCGATCCCGCGTTCCTCGTAGTTGATGTCGTATCTTCCGGGTCCGTACGAGCAGGACAACCTGACATCCAGCTCCTTCTTGTAGTACGTGTCCTGATCGAACTTGGTGCCGATCCAGCCGACGATCACGACCTTGCCCCGCTTCCTCGCCACACGGCCGGCCAGGTTTATCGGGCCGTCGCTGCTCGTGCCCGCAGTGATAATCACGGCGTCGGCGCCCAGGCCGTCGGTGAACTCCTCTATCTTCTGCTCCAGTCCAGGCTCTCCCGTGGTGAAGGCGGCGTCCGCGGAGTTCTCGCGGGTGGCCTGAACGGCCTCGGGCAGGCTGTCGACACCAACCGTTCGGATGCCACCCGCACGCAGCATCAAGCATGCGAGTTGTCCAAGGAGGCCCAGGCCGATGACGGCGCACGTCTCACCGAGTCTCAGGTCGGCTTGCCTGATTCCCTGAAGCGCGACAGCGCCGACTGTGTTGTACGCGGCATCTCTGAGATTCGCGTCGTGGGCCAGTCTGACACAGAGGTTGGACGGAACGGCAACGTACTCGGAGTGGTTGGCGTAGCCCGCACCCCCGCAGGCAGCGAGATCGCCGGGGGAGAAACCCCTGACGTCCGGAGCCACCTCGACGACCTCCCCGGCCACGCTGTAGCCCAGGTGCGAATGCGCGTCCAGTTTCTTCATGACTGCCCTGTAGGTCTGGACGGGCCCCTTGCTCCGGAGCGATTCCAGCACCTGCTGAACCTGCTGTGGTTTCTGCCTCGCCTTCCCCAGGTAGCTCATGCGCGCCGTCGTGACTGTTGAACCCTCCGTCCCCGCACTGATCACCGAGTAGTGGCTCTTCACCAGCACCATTCCGGGCGCCAGCACGGGAACAGGGACATCAAGTACCTGGAGCCGTCCGTCCTTGAGTTTCTGCGTCAGCTGTCTCATCAAACACCCTCTCCGTAGCGGACCGTCGGCATCTCTCACCATGAAGCCGGTGGTGTGGCGTCACGTTCGCCTGACAACGAACTGGACCTTACCTGATGCGTCCATCGTCAGCTTGGTGTCCCGAACGCATCTGATCTCCATCTCCCCCGATACTACCTTGCTCATCCTGTCTTTCAAGAGCTCGCTGACGGGGGCGATCGCGCCCTCGTCGGCGTCAACGTGGATCTCCAGCGTTCGATCGTCGACCTGGACGATCTGTGACCGCCTCACGCCCGGTAGATCCTTGAAGACAAGAGTGAGCGCTGCTGGTGCCACCCGCTGACCCGAAGGTGTCTGAAGCCAGTCACCCTGCCTGGCCATCGTGGGCTTCATGACGGGCAGAGTCCGCCCGCACGGACAGATCTCGTCGGGGGAGAACTCGAGCACGTCACCAAGTTGGAAGCGTATGAGCGGCATCGCCCTGTTCATCAGCGTCGTAATGGTCGCCGGCTCCGTGGCCTCGAGTCCGCCGAATTGACCCTCGGCGAACCCGTCCACCAAGGACAGGTGGAACCTCCCCTCGCCGCACTGCGAGGCGGAGATCAATCTCTCGGCGCACCCGTACAGACCCACGATGGGCGCCCGGAAGACGCGGCCGATCATCTCGCGCTGGTGTGCTAACATCGCCTCGCTCGAGTACCACACGGCCCTGGGCCGCCAGGTGAGCGAGCGTCCGGACTCGAGGCAAAAGGCGGAGAGTATCTCGAGTGCGGACGGATAACCCATGATGAACGCGGGACGTCTCCGATCCAGAACGTCCAGATACTCCTGGGCGGTCACCGGATTCAGGTGCCATGTTGACAGGTAGATCCTCCTGTCGACCCACGAGATCCTCCATGGCTTCCTCGGCGAGGACTCAGCGATCGGCACGATGGGGTCACCCACAAGCCTCGCAATCCAATCGCCTGACCTGTGACCGGACCAGAGATTCCGTCGCCACCAGAGCGCGTCTGCCCGTGTGAAGGTCTCCTTGCTCATCCATGTGGTGAACGGCGTTCCCGTGGTCCCCGACGTTTGGGTCTTCACCACCCTGTTGCTGCCGGGATCGGTGCTCAGGAAGGCCGTCTGGTCGGCTATCACCTCCCCCTTGGTGACGATCGGGAACTCCGTAAGGAGAGAGAACGCGTTCGCCGAGGGATCACTGAGCTCCTTGAGCAGATGCGCGTGCGATTTGTACCGGGGCACCGTCCGGATGGCGTGCTCGAGCGTGTGCCTCAGTCGCTCCGCGACGTAGGTAACCTGCTCGCTCCGGTCCATGCGCTCCGTGAAGGCGATATCGTCCAGATACCTGTTCCAGGCACCCATCCGTGCTCTGTTCCTGATGCCGAACAGGTTGAGCGCCAGCGTCTGAGCAGATCTGGGCAGCCGATCGTAGATGCTCTCTGCCGAGTGAGGGATGACGTCCCTTGCCTTCATGGTCCCCCCGAAGAGGCCCGGTCCGCGTCAGGGTTGCAGTGACCGTGCCAGTTGCGCGGAAGTCGCTCTGTCTCGTCCGTTCTCCTTCCGCCGCTCTCTTCCTCGCCGTGATTCTCCCCGCGAACCTGCGCCCGCTACTGTCCCCCCGACCTGCGCCTCAGTCGAGAGAGCATGAAACCCCAGAGCAACTTGAAGTGCCTGAATCTCAGATAGGAGACCTCCTTCATCACCGCTCCGAAGCCCCCGTCCCTGAGCGATCGCCTCAAACACCTGAGCCTGTGAAGCACGACACGGCTTCCAGTGCGCTCCCACACCTCGCGGCTTCCCTGCTCGATGCGCTCAGATGTGGTTCGAATTCGCCGGGCGATCTCATCTCGAAGCCGCCCGTCTGCAATCGCTCCGAGCCCGCTGTCCCCAATGAAGACAGGAACTGCCTCGAGAGTCTCGACACCTCCGCTGGTCAACCGGGCGTCGACGATGTACCCCGCTCTGAGATTCCATGGATCGATGTCGCGCTTCACGCGCCCCGCCTCGATGTCGAAGATGAAGTTCCCCATGCTGTAGGCGACCCAGCTTTGCTGGATCCTCTCAACTCCCTGGATCACATGCGGATGGTGGCCCAGTATCATGTCGGCGCCCGCCTCGACTATGTGGGCGGCCAGATCACGATCCGCTGGCGTGGGGTAGTTCGAT
>DAOVNE010000139.1 GCA_030630395.1 Candidatus Eiseniibacteriota bacterium | reverse complement strand
GGTCCGGCGGGCGCCAGTTGTTGTCGTGGTCGTCGGCCATTAAGCGATCACCCCTGGTTCGGCGTGCCACGCGTCGAGGTCGACCCGGAGCTTCTCATAGAGGAGCGTCCAGAGCGAGTACACGAAGGTCGAGAACGCTCCGGACAGGACGAACATGACTGCCAGGGCGATCGGTATGCCGAGCACGAGTCCAAGGACGAGGTTCGCCATCCCGATGAGCACGAACGGTATCGCCAGCATGAGAAGCGAGAAGATGACAACCATGGCAAACGCCATCCCGGCGAGGAGCGATACGAGCCACATCATGAACGACTTCCCCGCATACCGCTTCGTCATCTCCCAGCCGGTGCCGATGGCGGTGAAGACGTCGATGCCCCTTAAGACCACCTCGCGCTCTGCGTATGTGATGGTGAAGGACAGCGCGAAGAGGAACGCGATGAAGGGAAGGAACAGGATGGCGCCTATGACGATCGCGATGACAATGCCCACCTCACCTGCCGCCAGGGGAAGGAGGATCGGGATCGCGAGCGCTATCATCACGACAAGAACCGCCGCGAGCGAGAGCATTCCAAGCCCAAGGATCCTGAGAGCATTCTTGACGCCGATGCTCCACTGACCACCAAAAGTGATGTGCCGTCCCTGATCGGTCTCGGATATCCCGCTTATCAGGGCTCCCTTGGAGATCAGGCTCATGACGACGAGCGCGAGCCAGAGGACCACGGCGCACACGATCAGCACCGTCAGGAGTTCCACATGAGTCGTTACCCAGTGGCGGGCTTCGGGACCGATGTCATCACCCCAATTGCCGCCGCCGCTTCCGCCTCCGCCTCCCAGAAAGAACCCGAAGAACCACAGGAACTTGTGCTTGAAGACGACTCTCTGGGACCTCTGTACGATGTCCCAGTAGTCGATGTGGAGCGGTGCGTACATGCGAGCTCTCCCTCCTGTACGAGTTGCCAGGCTGGTGCCTGTCACTACCAGATGGAGCCTCTGTGAACGAGCCAGAGCGCGAAGAGGTAGATCGGGATCATGCTCAGAAGGAGCGCCCCGTGCCTTCGGGATCCCGACCGGAACCAGCCGACCTTCAGGCCGGCCAGCACGATTGCTGTAAGTACGAGCCCGGACGCGACATTGACCAAGTTCAGGGGAGACACATCCGCCCAGGCCGATGTCCCGGTCGCCGCCACGTGAATCCCCGCGCCGATCGCGAAGATGAGAATGTTGATGCTGTTACTTCCAAGCAGGGTCCCGAGTGCCATGTCGGGAGACCCGGCGCGGCGGATCGCCGCGAACGCCACGGTTACTTCCGGAAGCGAGGTCGCGATGGCCACGAGCAGGGTCCCGACGAGTGTCTGACCCAGGGTGCTCCCTCCCGGGAACTCATAGAGGGCAATGCTGTTGGCCGTGCGCGCCATGATGAACCCGGCGGCCACGACAACGATCGCGAGAAGGGCGAACCAGGCGGCGTGGTACGCGGTCGTGGGCCCACTCGCGGCGACTTCCGTCTGCACGCCATGCCCGCCCTGGCTACGGGCTTCCGCCGTCGCTTCTGGCCCGCGTTGGCTCCCGGCTTCCGTCCCCGCTCCTTGCCCGCTCTCCTCAGGAGGAGAGAACTCGCCACGCACTGACTCAAGGATGAACACAAGAGCGATCGGCACGCTGAAGAGGAGGATGGGAAGATAGGCCGAGCCGATCTCCTCGCCAAACACTACTCCCACGCCGACCACGGCCGTAAGAAGCAGGAGTGCGACACACGATCTGGCATAGCGCGCTGCATCCACGGCCTTCAGGAATGCACCGCCCACGAAGGCCATCTCGAGGAGGGCGATTATCGTCAGGTTGAAGTTGTTGCTGCCGAGGATGTTGCCGAGTGCAAGATCGGGCGCCTCTTCCCTGATCATGGCGCTCAGAGTAACGCTCAGCTCAGGAAGGGACGTGATAATCGCCAGCACGAACAGGCCCGCCGCGGCGGCCCCGATGCCCAGACGCTCGGCCAGAGCCTTCCCGTGAACGGGAAGATGGCTGCCACTCCACCAGATGGCGGCGGCGCAGACCACGAAGGTAAGGACGTTCCAATGCAATATGTGGTCTCCTTAAGGTGTATTGGCGAGTATATGAACGACAGTTCCCGGGTGTCAATGGAAACGGCCCCCGACCCGAAGGTCGAGGGCCGTGCACGTGTGGTGGGCGTTCCCGGCGCCTACATGCCGAAATCGGGCGCCCCCCCGCCGCCGTCCTCGCGATAGAGTGCCTTTATCCTGCTCCATGCCATCGATTCGACAGGAGAGCCCGTGTTCGTGTCGCCGGGCGTAGGCGGCAGGTTGGTGGCCGGTGGCTCCAGGGGATTGAGCTCATCGAAGAGCCACCAGTCTCCACTCCCGTCGGGCATGCGTCCCCATGAACAGTCGTCCCGGACCTCGGAGCTCGTGTACACCACGATGTCGGCCACCGTCCCATCGTCTCTGACGAGTGAGATCGTGTCGCCTCCATTGTTGAGCGAGAGCCCGTTCTTCAGATAGCCGTTCGCCTCCTCCCAGTCATACGCCTCGTTGCCGTAGACAACGAAGATCTCTCCGGGCTCGAGTACTCCAGAGAACCCGTACTTCCAGCTGGAATCCGAGATCGCATCCCTGAGCCTCCACCCCGTGATATCGACCGAGCCGGGTCCGGTGTTGTAGATCTCGAGCCACTCGTCGTCGAGCGAGTGGTAGATGAGATCGCCATCGGACGGCGACCAGTCGCTTGCCGGGTCCGCCATGAACTCGTTGATGACGACCGAACCGCAGGCCGAGCCGGCGACGACCGCCAGGAGAACCAGTGCCAGAACGCACACAGGCGTGAACTTCGTTTCCATTACTTCCCCTCCATCAGTAGTGTGCCCGGCCCGGGAAGCCGGGCGATTGGTTTGGGTTCGCTACGGAACATCTGGGGGGGGTGGTCAAATGGGGGCCGCAGCGACGAGGACGCCGCCGTTCGTCTCACGCTTCTGTACACGGGATAGACAACTGAGGGGAATGAACCCGGTCATAAGCAGGATGCGTTCCGCATCACTTCAGCATGACCATCTTCTGTGTGGCGGTGAAGCCAGGCGCGATCATGCGGTAGAAGTAGACGCCGCTGGCACACTTCTCTCCGGAGTCATTGGCGCCGTTCCACATCACGTAGCCACTGCCCGGCTCAAGTTCACTGTTGAGCAGAGTGCGGACAACACGACCGGCGACATTGTACACCTCGATGGTCACGTGTCCAGCCTCGCGGATGCTGTACGCGATCCTCGCGGTCGGGTTGAATGGGTTCGGGGATGCATGCGAGAGCATGTTCCTGAACCCGCCATCAATGGGAACGTCGGTCGGGTTCGCGGTCGGGGTCTTGCTGAAGTATGCCAGGATGTTACCCATGAGGTTGACTCTGTCCGCGATGCCCGTGTTGTAGTAGCCGGTCGACGGATCAAGACTATCAACCATGAACTCCACACCGAAGCCGAGAGCGACGGTTTGGTACTGAAGCGTCGGATGCGTGTACGCAACACCGGCAGGAAGCTCGCTCGCATCCAGCTTCACGTACTCGGCGGCGATCTCAGCGCCGCTGCCCGGGTACGGCTGAATGACGTCGAACTCCATCAGGTCTGGACAGCCCCCCGCGAGGATACACGCACCGTCGTCGTGGTCCATGAACGTCGCGCCACCCGCGTGGTCCCTGAGCGTCGGCAGACTATCGACCATGAAGTCACCGACCGCATTCTGGACGTAGTCCACCGCCAGCCACTCGGTCACGAAGTCGAGCACCTCAAGCCCAGAGTCCATCAGCTCGTAGCACCAGTCGTTGCCAGTGACGAGGAAGTTCCTCTCTTCGCCGGCGCCGGCTTCGGTCAGCCAGTCGATGATGTTCTCCTGATCCTCGTACCAGAACGTATACGCATTGAAATCATCCGTGAACCAGATGACCGTATCATAGTACTTCCAGGCCACTTCGGGCGGCCCCTCGGACTGAGCTGTGCCGGACGGTACCTCCACGTCGTACGTCTCCCACTCGTAGCCAAGGATCCCCAAGGCCTCGCGGAAGTAGTACTCGGAGTAGTGGCGGTAGTCCCGCTGCTCCCCCGGCGTCCGGCGACCGTGCTTGTCAACGAGCAGAATGCCCGGCTCCTCGATGGTCGCGGAGATCGGCAGTATCGAGAACTCATAGTAGGTACTCGGGGCCGTGCGTGGGTACGTCGCGATTGTGCCGACCCCGTCCATGGCCTCGAAGTAGTAGTGGATCTCGCTGCCGAGGTTCATCTCGGCCGCCGGAGGCGGGGCTATCCAGTCGTTGCCTTGAGCGTCGAGACGGCGCAGAGGGTACGCAGACCACGACGCACCGTCATCATCAGATGCCATGAGCGTGACAGTCGCGATGTTGTCGGCGTCCTTGACCATGATCAGTGCCGAGTCAAGGAGAGCCTCAGACATCTGCTCGACATACCAGTCGTTGAAGCGATGCCAGATGCCGTAGGTGAACGACGTGCCGGCGTCACCACTTGGGATACCGACCTTCTGCCTGTTCAGAAGGATACCGGCCCTGTGTGAGCCGGGAGCGGCCGGATCGCTGTTCTCAAGTTGCAGCTCGACAGTCAGCCAGTTGTGACCCGTGTAGGCATCCAAGTCGTCGCCCAAGACATACCAGAACGGGCCGCCGTACCAACCACCGGGGTCCCCTGGATCCCAGCCCGGCTCCTCCGGACATCCGATCACGTCGTAGGACGACACCCAGATGTCGAATCTGTCGTTGGATGTGAGCGGAAGATCGATCCACATATCCCACAGGCCGACGAGCTTGCCGGCGCCACTGATGTCGATCGGCGGGCAGATAAGGAAGGTCTTCTCACCGTCCACCATCGTGCCGGTAAACGGGTCGACAGCACCCATCATCCAGCCCGTGCGGTCCTCGCATATGGACGGCTGGCCGGTCTCGAAGTCAACGCCGAAGAGGCCTCGGAAGAATATGATGCCCGTCTGACCGGAAGCG
>DAOVNE010000163.1 GCA_030630395.1 Candidatus Eiseniibacteriota bacterium | reverse complement strand
GGTCCAGATCAGTTCAAGCGTCATGGCGAAGGTCGTGCGGCTCGGTGTCGACGAGGGCGACGTGGTCGAGGAGGGTGAGTTCCTTCTCGCGCTGGACGACGTCTACTACAGATCGCGTGTCGAGCAGGCCAAGGCAGGCGCCCAGCGGGCCCAGGCTCAGCTGTCGACCGCCGAGCGTGATCTGTCGGACTACAACGAGCAGTTCGATGCCGGATTGGTCTCTGAACGCGAGCGCGACGAGATTCGTGCGCTCGCCATCGCGTACAAGCAGACGCACCAGGAGGCGCTCGCATCGCTGAGGGCGGCTGCGGACCAGCTCGACAAGACGATCTTCTATTCTCCGATCTCCGGCGTCGTGACACGTCTCAATGTCGAGGCGGGCGAGAATGTCGTCACGGGGACAATGAACGCTCCCGGCACTGTGATCATGACGATCTCCGACCTGTCACATATGGAAGTGGAGATCGAGATCGACGAGACGGATATTGTTGACGTTGCCATAGGTCAAAAGGCCGAGGTGGAGGTCGAGGCTCTTGCTGACACGGTCCTTGTCGGGACGGTGACCGAGGTCGGTAACTCGGGAATCACCGGCATGGCCGGGACTCAGGAGGAAGTGACGAACTTCCTCGTCACTGTTCTTCTTGACGATGCCCACCCGGGGCTCAAGCCGGGCATGACGGCGACGGTGAGTATCGTGACCGCGGAGCACGCGGATGTGCTCAATGTTCCTATCCAGGCAGTGGTCTCCCGTACGCCTTCCGAACTCAAGGAGGACGACGACAAGGACAAGACCGAGGAAGAGCCGAAACTCAAGAGAAGCGAACGGAAGGATGAGGAGGAGTTCGAGGGCGTTTTCATCGTCGATGAAAACGACGATGCTCGCTTCGTGCCGGTCGTGACGGGGATCGCCGATGAGCTCAGTCTTGAAGTCGAAGGGGATCTGGAGGTGGGACAGAGAGTCGTCTCCGGGCCGTACAAAGTCCTGAGGACCCTCAAGAATGGCGCGGCTCTCAAGATAGACGAGAAGGACTCGTCGGACGAGGGGAAGGAGTAGCCCGTGCTGATCCAGCTTGAGGGCGTGACCAAGGTGTACGAGGTCGGAACTGAGAAGGTCAACGCGCTCGGGGGCGTTTCGCTCTCCATTGAGAAGAACGAGTATCTCGCCATCATGGGGCCATCCGGCTCAGGCAAGTCAACGCTGATGAACGTGATCGGCTGTCTCGACACGCCCACCTCGGGTTCATACCGCTTGAAGGGGCAGGAGGTGGGGGATCTCGATGACGACGAGTTGGCGGAGATCAGGAGCGCCGAGATAGGCTTCGTCTTTCAGACCTTCAATCTGCTTCCGAGAATGACTGCCTTCCAGAACGTCGAACTCCCGCTCATCTACAGCAAGGCGCACAGACGGACGCGGGCCGAGCGGGTGTGGGGTGTTATGGATGCGGTCGGTCTCAGGGACAGGGCGATGCACCGGCCCAGTGAGCTGTCGGGCGGGCAACGGCAGCGTGTCGCCATTGCAAGGGCCCTCATCAACAACCCGTCGATCATCCTCGCGGACGAGCCCACTGGAAACCTCGATTCCGGCACGGGTGAAGAGATCATGCAGGTGTTCGAAGGGCTTCACAGAGCAGGGAACACGATCATCCTCGTCACTCACGAGGAGTACATAGCAGAGCACGCGAACAGGATAATCAGGTTGCACGACGGGCTGATCTCGAGCGATGAGCGCGGGGTTCGTGGGTCGTCACTGGGCGGGCCGGTCGGCTCGGCCGAGAGAGTGTAGCATGGAGTTCCGCGAGACATTCGTTAGCGCGCTTCGGACGCTCGGTTCGCACAAGATGCGATCTGCCCTCACGATGCTCGGAATCATCATCGGGGCCGGATCGCTCGTCGCCGTGATGTCGCTCATCGCCGGGCTTAATCAGAGTGTGACCACGCAGTTCCAGTCGGTCGGAACCGATATCATATCCGTCAGCAAGTTCCCGTGGGTGCAGATGGGCAGCTCCGAAGACTACCGGGGCCGCAAGGATATCACCATGCACGACTCGGACGCGATCGAGAGTCTTCCCTCAATCGGCCTTGTGGCCCCCAACATACACACCAGACGGGGCATGTCCTACGGCAGAGAGAGCATGAGACGCGTGCGCGTTTCCGGGACAACACCCGAGTACGAGACGATCGACAACTACGCCGTGGAGTCCGGACGCTTCCTCACCCAGTTCGACGTAGAGCGGAGGCGCCAGGTTGTCGTCATCGCATCGGAGGTTTCAGAAAAGCTGTTCGGCCTCAGGGACCCGATCGGGAAGGACATGCAGATCGGTGGAAAGAAGTTCGTCGTCATCGGGATCCTCGAGGAGAAGGGTGACATCTTCGGCGAGACCCTTGACGAGCATGTGCTCATTCCCATCACGACATTCAGGAAGGCATTCGGTTCGCGAAGGTCTGTCGTCGTGGACTGCCAACCCGCGGACGGTGTGTCGATGGAGCGTGCCATGGATGACATCCGTGCGCTCCTGAGAGTTCGGAGACAGGTTCCGCGGGACAAGCCCGACGACTTCGCTGTCAACACGCAGGAAGATCTGACCGCCTCCTACAAGCAGCTCACTGGTGTTCTCTACTTCGCAATGACGGGTATTGTTGCACTGGCGCTCCTGGTCGGCGGCATCGGCGTCATGAACGTAATGCTCGTGTCTGTCGCGGAGCGCACGAGGGAGATCGGCGTGAGGAAGGCCATCGGAGCCCGCCGGCGTGATGTGACATCCCAGTTTCTGATTGAGTCGGTCATCCTCACAGCTCTGGGGGGTGCTCTCGGCATCGGTGGGGGAGCCGGAATAGGTGTCCTGGTGCGCGTAGCGACACCCCTGCCGGCGGCCACGACTCCGGCGGCCGTGGGGCTGGCCGTCGGGTTCTCGCTGATAACGGGCATCGTCTTCGGTGTGTATCCGGCTCTCAGAGCGGGTCGGCTCAATCCCATACAGGCGCTGAGCTACGAATGATGAGCAAACACGACACAACAAGTGAGATGACACGGGCGCTCCACGATATCGGAGCTGGCGGCGGAGGTGGGGCTCAGGATGTGAGCGGACCGCTTCTGCCGGCCAGTAGATTCCTCGAGAGCGTCGTGTCCGCGCTCAAGGCCATTCGGGCGAACAAGATGCGTTCCCTCCTCACCTCGCTCGGCATAATGATAGGTGTGATGAACGTTGTAGGCATGGTCGGCCTCATCTCCGGAGTCAACCGGAGTGTCGCGGACCTCTTCAGCTCGATGGGCACAAACTCGTTTGTCGTGACGAAGATGCCCGCCGGCAACTTCAACTACACCGAGTACCTTGAGTACATGAGACGTCCCGACTTCACACATAGAGACGCAGAGGCGATCGCCGAGCAGTGCCCGGCGGTAGTCGCCGTCTCTCCCCAGGCGATCGTTGTCAAGAAGATCAAGCACGGATCGAGATCCACGAAGGAGATAGGTGTGCTCGGCGTTACGCCGGAGTATCAGTACGTCTCCGACGCGGATGTGGGGGACGGTCGCTTCTTTGCGTGGCCGGAATCGGACCGCAAGCGGCAGGTGGTCGTACTGGGGCATCCCGTGGCCGAGCATCTCTTCGGCGAGCGGGACCCGATAGGTCAGAACGTTCTCGTGGGCAACAGACGCTTCCGCGTGGTCGGTGTGATGAGCCCGATGGGGGAGATGTTCGGTCAGAGTCTCGACGAGTACGTGATCATTCCGTACAGTACAGTCGGCAAACTGTACGGTGCGAGGTTGATGACGAGGCTTTCGGTCAAGGCCAGAAGCGGGGAGGAGGTCGACGCCGCCCTTGAACAGGTGGAGACTACCCTGAGAATCCGCCGAGGGCTCAAGCCGGCACAGAGGAGCAACTTCGAGATCATCACTCAGTCACAACTGACCGAGATGTATGAGAACTTGACCAGGATCACCTGGATTGTGATGATTGGCGTGTCCGCGATTGCGCTCATTGTTGGCGGCGTGGGAATCATGAATATAATGATGGTATCCGTCACCGAGCGCACACGAGAGATCGGGATCAGAAAAGCCGTGGGTGCGCAATCGCGCGACGTGCTGACTCAGTTCCTCGTTGAAGCAGCTGTGCTTTCCGGACTGGGGGGGATCTTCGGTCTCCTTGCGGCGGTGGGTTTGACGAAGGCGGTAGCCTCTGCGACGCCGATCCCAGCGTCGATTGAGCTCTGGTCGATCATCCTCGCGCTCGGCGTGTCCATATCCGTCGGGGTCTTCTTCGGTTTCTATCCCGCATCGAAGGCGGCGAAGCTCGATCCCATCGAATCATTGAGGTACGAGTAAATGCGCATGGCCCGGTGGTATGTCAGAGTGCTGCTGCCTCTGGCACTCGCTCTCAATCCAGCAGTGTCCCCGAGCATCTCTGCACAGACCGTGTCTCCCTATTCGATCACACCGGGAAGCTCCGGAGATATTCGATTCAGTCTGGACATCGCTGCGCTACCGACCGTCGATGGCGGCAGCGCGGTTGAGATAGGCTACTCGGTTGTCCACGATGAGCTGGCGTTTCTGAAGCACGGCGACGGCTACAGAGCTCGCTACGAGATCACGGCCATTCT
>DAOVNE010000065.1 GCA_030630395.1 Candidatus Eiseniibacteriota bacterium | reverse complement strand
TTGTTCAGGACACTCTCCTTCCCGCCCATCTTGCCGATGTCGTGAAGGAAACCGGCGATCCATATGCTTCTTATCTCTTCTTCAGACAGGGACAGATACGTTGCGATACGGACGGACTCCTCGGCCACCCTGGCCGAATGGCCCTGTGTGTACTCATCCTTGGCCTCAAGCGCCTGGGCGAGGGCCTTGATGCTCCCAATGAACAGGCTTCTCAGGTTGCCGTTCGCGTCGTTCAGCTGCTTCGTCCGCTCGTGCACCATGGTCTCCAGGTTTCTCTGGTACTCGCGGTTCTGGACGATCAGACGTTTCTTCTCAACGGCCCTGTCCACCGTCAGCGTGAGCATCTCGAGATTGAGAGGTTTCGAGAGATGGTCGTGGGCGCCGAGCTTCATAGCTTCGACGGCCGAGGCGAGATCCGGCGCTCCGGTCATGATCACGACAGCGACGTCCTCGTCGGTCAGCCTGATGCGACGGAGCATCTCGATGCCGCTTATGCCCGGCATGTTCACATCGGAGAGAACCCCATCGTATGCGGTTCGTGAGAGCATGCCGAGAGCGGCCTCCGCGTTCGCGGCGAGGTCACACTCGTATCCATCGTCGGTCAGCTTGAGCTTCACGAGTTCCATGATGCTCGGCTCATCGTCGACTATGAGGATCCTGCCCTTCACGTGCCCCAAACCTCGTCCTCCCCCACTCTTGCTGTGTTGCGTACATTGTGTCGTGCGTACGCTGTGCAGCACACCCATGGCACGGATAGGTGCCTGTCGTCCCGCGCCCTCCCTCCCAGAGGGAGACACGCGCGCTCCTCAACGGAGCTGCAATAGAGCAAGGAGCGTACCAGTGATGAGATGAGTGGCAGCCGCTGACCCCAGTGGCTGGGGACATCCGACCTGAGCGGCCATGAACGCGACCGGAAGGACCGGTGCACGGAGGGGCGGAGGAGCCTTCGGGACTTGCTGTGGCTGGAGAAATGGAGCGTTCACACGTAACATTGTTCAATAACTGAACAGTATACAGCGCAAACGCGTGCAAATGGCGAGCAGGCGGTCTGTGGAAGCCTTATCATACGCATCGTCGTCCGGAGCCCTGTGCCCTACCGTCCGAGGTCAGCGATGTCGACCTGCTTCCACTCATTGGCGAGTTTGTTCCACTTGTAGCAGCGCACGGTATCCACGAACTCGTCTTCGGAGTAGATGTTCTCGAACTCGGCGTCAGAGCCAACGCGCTTTGAAAAAGTGACCTTGCGCTCGAGAAGAAGAGGCTTGACGGTTCTCTCAAGCATCATCTTGCCGGACGCCCCGTCAAAGACGGCCGTCTCTATGGTCTTCCCCCGCTCCGGGAACTCCTCGAACGTGTGGTCGATGAACCCGAAGAGCTTCTCGATCTTGTCGAGGAGACCTTCCCACTTCGTTTGGTGCATCTCTCCTCCTCCTGGGCAGCGCCCGTTGAGCGCCGGATCAGCACCCCGGTCCCCGAGACTCTCAGCGGCCTGGATGCGCCTACCAAGTGATTATAGCTCTGGTTGCCCCCCGCGCGAAGCTGGTTCTCCACATCGCTGCCTCTTGAGGGAGAGTCGCCTTCCTGTCGGGAATCTGGTATCGTTGCAGTAGTTAAGGGCAACTCCCACATGACAGAAGCAACCAGGAAGGACGGCTCTGTTGGCTGAGAAGCGGATCGAGCGGATACTGGTCACGGGATCCGAGGGACAGATCGGATCCGAACTGACACGGGAACTCCGGAGACGTTACGGCGACGACAACTGCATAGCCAGCGACATCAAGGACACGAGTTCCGGGGGAAGCGGAGACAGGGGGCCATACCTGCATCTGGATGTGACGGATCGTGCGGCATTCAAGGATGTCGTCGATACGCAGCGAATCGATACGGTAGTCCATCTCGCTGCGGTTCTGTCCGCCACCGGTGAGAAGCATCCCTTGAGGGCGTGGAACGTCAATGTCACCGGACTCCTGAACGCGCTCGAGATCGCGCGTGAATCCGAGCTCAATCAGGTGCTGTGCCCGAGTTCCATAGCCGTGTTCGGCGACGGGTGCCCACACGAGAACACACCACAGGAGACGGTGCTCAAGCCAACGACGATCTACGGAGTCACCAAGGTCACCGGGGAGCTTCTCTGCGACTACTACGTGCGCCGATTCGGCGTCGATGCGAGAGGACTCCGGTACCCGGGAATCATCTCTGCAGAGACCCTTCCCGGTGGAGGGACGACGGACTACGCCGTCGACATATACTACAAGGCTGTCGAGGAGAAGCGGTACACGTGCTTCGTCAAGGCCGACACCAGGCTGCCAATGATGTACATGCCGGACTGCATCAAGGGCACGATCGATCTCATGGAAGCCGATCTCGGTCGACTCGAGCATCACGGCGATTTCAACATGGCTTCGATGAGCTTCAGTGTTCAGGAGCTGGCCGATTCCATCCGCCGGCACATCCCGGAGTTCGAGATCACCTACGAGCCGGACTACCGACAGGCCATCGCGGACTCGTGGCCTGCCTCGATCGATGACTCGGCGGCCCGACGCGAATGGGGATGGAATCCCGATTATGATCTCGAAGCTACGACGTCCGACATGCTGAGGACACTCACGAAGCGGCACAGCGAAGGCAAGCTCTACGGCTAGTCCTACGGCTAGTCCTACGCGCAAACCCAACGACGTCTCAGGCCGGCGGTTCCACTGCCGGCCTGCGGCCGAACCCTCGTCCTATCCTCCCACCTTCCCCACCGGGAGCACTGAGCGCCCGTGCGACTCCTCCAGCACCTCGGCGGCAGCGAGATAGATGGCTGAGAACCCACAGATGATCCCTTCAAAGCCTGTCAGAACACCGAACCACGCGGGCATGCGGAACCAGTGCCCTATCGCCAGAAGCCAGAAGAGAATCGTGAGACTCAGGAACACGAACTGGATCGCCCTGTTCTTGCCCCACGTGGCAAACCACATGTAGACGGTGAAGACTCCCCACATGAAGAGGTACCATCCGAAGAAGACCGAATCGAACGCGAACCAAGCGTGCTCCTTGCCCAGAACAATGAACACGAGCGTCATCCAGAACAGACCATAGCTCGTGAACGCGGTCACGCCGAAGGTGTTGCCCTTCCTGAACTCCATGATGCCGGCGACCAGCTGTGCCAGTCCCCCGTAGAAGATTCCCATCGCCAGGATCATGATGTCCTGGCCGAAGAAGCCTGCATTGTGGATGTTCAGGAGAACCGTAGTCATTCCGAACCCCATGAGACCCAGGGGGGCCGGGTTCGCAAGATCGTTCTTCATGTTCCTCCCCTACATGCCGTATTTGTCGATGATCGCCTTCTTGTCCATCCCGATGATGCCGTACTTCTCTCCCACCTTCGCGAAGGCGGCAACGCACTTGTCGATGTGCTCGATCTCATGCGCCGCCGAGAGCTGGACACGAATCCGCGCCGCGCCGGCCGCGACAACCGGGAAGAAGAAGCCGATCACGTAGATACCCTCGTCGTACATGTCCCTCGCCATATCGTTCGCAAGCTTCGCATTGTAGAGCATTACGGGGACGATGGGCGTCACACCAGGTCGGATGTTCAGACCGGCCGACGTCATTCCCTCCCTGAAGCGCTGTGTGTTCACCTCCAGCTTGTCTCGCCGCTCCGTTGTCTTCGACAGCACCTCGATGACCTTTATCGACCCGGCAACGATGGGTGGCGCCATGGAGTTGGAGAAGAGGTACGGCCGTGCTTTCTGGCGACAGAGCTCAACGAGTTCCTTCCTGCCGGAGACGCAACCACCGGAGGCGCCGCCAAGGGCTTTGCCGAACGTCGTGGTGATGATATCGACCTTGTCCATCACGTCGAAGTGCTCGTGCGTGCCGCGTCCCGTTCTGCCGATGAACCCGCTGGCGTGGGACTCGTCGACCAGCACCATCGCGTCGTACTTCTCCGCGAGTTCGCACAGTTCATCGAGCGGGCAGAGATCGCCATCCATCGAGAAGACGCCGTCCGTGACGATGAGCCTGTGCCGCTTGTCCTGATGAAGCTCCAGCTTCTTCTCAAGGTGCTTCATGTTCATGTGCTTGAACGTGTCGTACTGGGCGGAGCAGAGCCTGATGCCGTCGACGAGCGAGGCGTGGATCAGCCTGTCGGCGATGATCACATCCTCCGGTTCGAGAATGGCCTCAAAGACTCCTGCATTTGCATCCATGCACGACGGGAAGAGAAGGGTGTCCTCCATCCCGAGGAAGCCCGACATCTTGTCCTGAAGCTCCCTGTGAATGTCCTGCGTGCCGCAGATGAACCGCACCGAACTCATGCCGTACCCGCGTGAGTCAAGACCCTCGTGGGCGGCCTTTATCACGTCCGCGTGACTTGAGAGACCGAGGTAGTTGTTCGCGCAGAAGTTGAGGACTTCCTGCCGCGGAGACCCCTCAGGATACTCGACGCTTATCGCGGCGCCCTGAGGCGAGCAGATGAAGCGCTTCTCCTTGAAGATCCCCTTCTTCTTGATCTCCCCTATGTCGTCAACGAACGCCTGTCGCGTCTTGTCGGAATACGCCATGCCCGCCTCCAGATCAACCCAGATGCTTGTTCACGAGTTCCACTATGGAAGTGACGGTGTCGAACGCCTCCGGCGTGGCCTCGCCGTCCGAAAGCGTGATGTTGTACTTCTTCTCAAGGAAGACCTTGAGCGACACCATGGAGAAGCTGTCCACGATGCCCGAGGAGATGAGCGCCGTGTCAAAGCCAACGTCCATGTCATCGTCCTCATCGACGTACTCGTCGATGACATACTCCAGAACAGCGTCTTTCATCTCGTCCATTGGTCTTCCTTTCCTCCGTGATCGCCGTGCGATCACTTCCACCCCGCGACCACGCCCCTCTTGGCAGTCGCTACGGTTCTAGTCATCCTCAAGTGTCGAGAGATCTCCAACGTCCTCACCCCACTCAAGCGCCCTGAGATAGCGCCTCAGGATCTTCCCGGAGCGGGTCTTCGGGAGCTTCTCCATGTACTCTATCTCCTGAGGCATGGCCAGAGGAGACAGCTTCTTCCTGATGAAGTTCATGATCGATAGCTCGAGATCACCGGACGGTTCAAACCCCGGCTTGAGGGACACGAAGGCCTTGACGACCTCCATGTTCACCTCGTCGGGCTTGCCGATGGCCGCGGCCTCTGCGATCGCCTCGTGCTCGACGAGTGCTGACTCGATTTCGAAGGGACCGACGAGATGCCCGCCGGTGTTGATGACATCGTCGTCGCGTCCGACGAACCAGTAGTACCCGTCGGCGTCGATGCTCGCCCTGTCGCCGGAGACATACCATAGATCGGTGTTGGTCCGAAGCTCATCGGGCGTGGCGTCCTCAGGCGCCCCTGCGAACTTGCTTCGGTAGATGTCCGGCTTGTTCCGGTACTCGCGGAACATCGCGGGCCAGCCCGGGCGAAACGCTATCAGTCCAACTGTGCCGGGTTCCTGAATGGGCTCGTGTGTCTTGAGATCCAGTACGGCCGCCTCGATACCGGGGAACGGCTTCCCCATCGATCCGGGCTTGATGGGCATGTCCGGGTAGTTCGAGATCATCATCGCACCCGTCTCCGTCTGCCAGAACGTATCCAGGAACGGGAGCCCATACACTTCCTCGCTCCAGATGACAGCCTCGGCATTGAGCGGCTCACCCACGGAAGCAAGATGCCTGAGCGAGGAGAGATCGTGTGCCTTGACCGGCTCGACGCCGTCGCGCATGAGTGAGCGGATGGCCGTGGGAGCCGAGTACCACACGGTGATGCGGTTGTCCTGGATGAACTCGTACCAGCGCGCGCACGTGAAGCCCGAATCAAGCACACACTGCGTGACGCCGAGCGACCACGGTCCGATGATGCCGTAGCTTGTGCCGGTCACCCAGCCTGGGTCGGCCGTGCACCAGTAGATGTCGTCCTCCCTCAGGTCCAGGACCCAGGAAGTCGTCAGCACCTGCCCCCAGATCGAGTTGTGGACATGCTGCGCGCCCTTCGGCTGACCCGTCGTTCCCGACGTGTAGTGCAGCACGGAAGGCGTCTCCGGGTCTGCAACGTATGACTCGAACTCCTCGACACGAGGCGCCGCCTCCACATCGAAAAACATCTCCTCGCCCTTCAGCTTGGATTCGTCACCCTCCACCACGATGACGTGCTTGAGTTCCGGGAGCTTGTCCAGGATCTTGCGGACCTTCTTGACGTGCTTTCTGGTGGTAAGTATCGCTGCCGTACCCGCGCTCTCCAGGCGTACCTCGAGCGACTCGTCGCCAAACGCGGAGAAGAGGGGTTGTGCGATGCCGCCCATCTTGAGGACACCAAGGAATGAGAAGTAGAGGCTTGGGATCTTGTCCATGAAGATGCAGATGCGGTCACCGGGCTTGAGCCCCCGGTCGACGAGGAACTTCGCGAATCCGTTCGAGTAGACTCTGAGGTCGTCGAAAGTGTAGGTGCGCTTCTTGCCCCCGAAGCCCTCCCAGATGAGGGCGACCTTGTCGGCTTGCCCCCGCGCACATACCCTGTCTGAGCAGATGTGTCCTATGTTGAGGAGTTCACCATCCTCCCAACCCAGAACCTCCTTCGCTATTCCCCAATCGAAGTCCTTCAGTCTCTCTTCGTAAGATCCAATGTTGCTCAAGACAACTCCTTTCACGTCGGACGCTCGGCGGCTACTCCACTTTGGCGGGATGCGAGTCAAGTACAACAACGGCGGCGGCGCTCTCTCGACTGTGAGTGAGCGACAGGAGCCATCGGCCGGCTCCCCTATCTCTTGCCGCATCGAGAGCCGTGCCCTTGAGGCTCAGTTGCGGCTCGCCGGATGGCTCTCTTAGGATCTCAACATCTTTCCAGCGGATCCCCTGAGCCAAGCCGGCTCCCAGAGCCTTGAAGAGCGCTTCCTTCGCGGCAAGACGAGCGCCGAACGCCTCCCACGACCGAGCCTGCGTCCTGCAGTACTCAACCTCCGAGGGTAGGAAGAGCTCATCCACCAGTTCGTCACTCAGACGAGCGCGGAAGGTCTTGAGATAGACGATGTCGATTCCAACTCCGACGACCAACTCGCTCCTCCGAGCTCCGTGCGGCTCCCGCCTGGTCCGGCGGAACAGTAGATTTGCCTGGGAGAATTGTACCGCGATGCCGGGCGCGCGGTCAACGTCTGCG
>DAOVNE010000274.1 GCA_030630395.1 Candidatus Eiseniibacteriota bacterium | reverse complement strand
GGAGAACGGAACGGCCTCGTAGCGCTCGAAGTGCATCGTGAATTCTCCGCGGCCGCTCGTTGCATTCCTGAGCTCTGATGAGTAGCCGAACATCTCAGCGAGTGGAACCCGCGCTCTTGTCACGCTCGTCTTGCCGCGAGTCTCCATGTCGATGATCCTGCCCCGCTTGCTGCAGAGGCTCCCCGTGATGGCTCCCGTGTAGTCCTCGCCCGCCGTGACCTCGACGCTCATGATCGGTTCCAGGAGTTCGAGTCCCGCCCTCTTGCAGGCGCTCTTCATTCCTCGGGACGCGCATGTTCTGAACGCCATCTCGGACGAGTCCACATCGTGCGACGAGCCGTCGAAGAGCGTGACACTCACGTCGACCATCGGGAATCCCGCGTACGGACCCTCGGCCATGGCATCGATGAGACCGCGCTCAACGGCCGGGATATACTCGCGTGGGATGCGTCCGCCGACCACCTTGTTCTCGAACTGGAAACCGGATCCGGGCTCGCCCGGCTTGACGCGGATCTTGATGTGGGCGTACTGCCCGTGTCCACCGGTCTGCTTCACCAGTTTCTCATCGTGCTCGATCGATGAAACAACGGTCTCGCGATAGGCGACCTGAGGGGTGCCCACGGCGGTGTTGACATTGAACTCGCGCTTCAGACGATCGACGATGATCTCGAGATGGAGTTCACCCATTCCGGAGATGATGACATCGCCGGTCTCCTCGTTGGTCGCCACCGTGAAGGTCGGATCCTCCTCCGCCAGGCGCATGAGCGCCTTCGAGAGGTTGTCCCGGTCGACTCTGCTCTCGGGTGTCACGGCCATGCCTATGACGGGCGTGGGGAACTCAATCGATTCAAGAACGATCGGGTGCTTCTCGCTGCAGATCGTATCGCCCGTCCTCGTCTCTGAGAGACCCACGACGGCGCCGACCTCTCCAGCGCGGAGTTCTTCGATCGCCTCCCGGTCGGCGGCGTGCATCTCAAAGAGCCTGCCGATGCGCTGGCGCTTGTCCCTGTTGGAATTGTAGACCGTCTCTCCGGACTTCAGCACGCCCGAGTAGACACGGATGTACGTCAGCTTGCCCATGTGGCGGTCTGCCTGGATCTTGAACGCAAGAGCAGCGAGCGGGCAGTCGTCGTTCGGCTTCCGCACTATCTCGGCGTTGTCTTCCTTGAGTGTGCCGATCGCGGGAGGCAGGTCGAGAGGGGAGGGAAGGTAGTCTATGATGGCGTCCATGAGACGCCTGACTCCCTTGTTCTTGAATGCCGCCCCACACAGAACGGGGATGACGTCCCCGGCTATGGTCGCCCTTCTCATTGCCGCGATGCACTCGTCGCGTCCGGGCGTATTGCCCTCGAGGAACATCTCCATGAGCTTGTCGTCCTGCTCGCTGATCTTCTCGATCATCACTTCCTCTGCAGCGCGAGCCTTCTCAAGGAGTTCCTCGGGGATATCTTCCTCCCGGATGTCGACTCCCTTGTCGGTCTCGTCGAAGTAGACGGCCTTCATGTCCACAAGATCGATGATCCCCTCAAAGACGTCCTCGGCTCCGATAGGGAGGACGACGGGAACGGCATTGGCGCCGAGCTCTTCCTTGATCGATTCGACTACACCCTCGAAGTCCGCTCCCACGCGGTCCATCTTGTTGATGAACGCGATCCGCGGCACGTTGTATTTCTCCGCCTGGCGCCAGACCGTCTCCGACTGCGGCTGCACGCCTCCGACCGCGCAGAAGAGCGCGACCGTGCCGTCAAGCACGCGGAGAGAGCGTTCGACCTCCGCCGTGAAATCCACGTGGCCGGGTGTGTCGATGATGTTGATCCGGTGGTCCTTCCAGTAGGCAGTCGTGGCAGCTGAAGTGATCGTGATGCCGCGTTCCTGCTCCTGGACCATCCAGTCCAGCTTGGCCCCACCGTCAGGGCCCTCGCCCAGACGGTGCGTCTTACCTGCGAAGTACAGGATGCGCTCGGTCACGGTGGTCTTGCCGGCATCGATGTGCGCCGTGAGGCCCACGTTCCTGATTCCGCTCTTGTCGATCTTGCGTGACATCCTGTTCTCCCAATGGTTAGCCGCCGCACCACCTGCTGATGCGGTCTGCTAAGGTATAGCGCAGGGAGGTCGTAAGTCAAGGCCTCCGCCGGACTGGGGCGTCACGTGTTGTTCGGGAAGGCACGGTGGCCGGCGCTTGGGTGGGGCTATTTCAAGAGAACTGCACGTGCAGTGGCCGAGTGCTCGCCCGTCGCAAGGCGGAAGAAGTAGACTCCCGAGCCCAGTTTGAGCCCGTTCGTGTCCGTTCCGTCCCACGTGAGCGAGGTCTGAGGCCCTGAATCGCACGCACGCATATCGTACGTACGTATGAGGCGGCCCGCCACATCGTAGATGGAGAGCTCTGCGGCCGTCCCGCCTGGAACGGTCCAACTCAGGGCAACCGATCCACGGAATGGGTTCGATGACAGGGACAGCGTGGTCAGTGGCTCTTCAGGAATCTCCATGAGGCCGGTCGGAGGGTCCAGGAGGACGAAGTGTATCTCGGTCTCATCCTGTTCGGGTCCTCGAGGCCACGCGAGCGCGACCACGCCGCTTGAGAGCGTGATCGGGTGAGGTTCGGTGTCCCAGCCGGAGTAGGGGAGCCAGTTGTCCTCGCCCAGCCAGGAGGATCCATCCAATGAGGTGCGAGTGTAGAGATCGTAGGGGTATCCGCCGTTCGACACGGCGTAGTAGAGACCGTAGTCTCCGTCCGCCAGCTCAAGAGGGAAGGAGTCATGCGAGTTCATGTTGGTCGTGACTCTGTTCTCGCCGCTCCAGCTCACGCGGTCCGCCGATGTCTTCGTGAAGATGTCGATCTGGTAGTACCAGATGCCGGTCTTCCGCTGGTAGCTCAGGACGTACGTTCCGTCGGAGTGACGCATGATGCGGTTCAGGGCGCCTGTGCTGACGTTTGTCCTGTCCTGGTCCCAGGTGATGCCGTCCGCCGAGTGCGCGATGTACCCACCGTTCGACAGGTAGTCGTAGGTCATCGTGAGGGAACCATCGCTCTCGCGACAGACGGTCGGATTGACGAGGTCCTCAGTCGACCACCCCCGGGCGACGATGCCCTGGCGAGTCCAGGAAAGGCCGTCGGGCGAGGTGGCCAGGTGGATCCTGT
>DAOVNE010000287.1 GCA_030630395.1 Candidatus Eiseniibacteriota bacterium | reverse complement strand
TCCATCTCCTCGTCGAGAGGATATGCAGAACCGATATCGATCTTGATCTGCTCCGCGGTCTGCTCCCCGATCAGGAGATTGTAGCTCCTGCGAAGGTGGTTCATAATCGCCTCATCCATCTCATCACCGCCGACGCGAACTGACGTGTGATTGACGATACCGGAGAGAGCGATCACAGCGATCTCTGTAGTTCCGCCGCCGATGTCGACGACCATATTGCCGGAGGGCTTGTCCACCGGAAGACCCACTCCGATCGCAGCGGCAACCGGCTCAGCAACCAGGAAGACCTCTCGTGCCCCGGCATGCTCTGCCGAATCCTGAACCGCACGCCGTTCGACCTCCGTTATGCCCGAAGGCACGCATATGACCATCCGAGGGCGCACCAGGAGTCGTCGTCTCTGGACCGAGAGGATCAATTCCCTCAGGAGATCCTCAGTACCCTCGAAGTCGGCGATGACGCCGTCCTTCAGCGGCCTCAAGGCCTTGATGGTGTCCGGAGTACGCCCCAGCATCTCCTTGGCCTTGGTGCCCACGGCAATCACCTTGCCGGTCGCCGTCTCAATGGCGATCACGGAGGGCTCGTTCAGCACGACCCCTCTGCCCTTCACGTAGATCAGAGTATTCGCCGTGCCGAGATCGATTGCCACGTCGTTAACGAGGCCGAGGATTGCGTCCAGAAACATTGTCTGCTCTTCCGTTTCTCTTTGAAAGCGACAGGCGCCATCTTAGAGGTGCCCGAGTTCCTTCAGACTTACGTAGCCCTGACTCCCGAGTATCACATGGTCCAGAACCTCGATCCCCAGGATCTTGCCGGCCTCCGCGAGACGCTCTGTCACCATGAGGTCTTCAGGGCTCGGATCCGGGATTCCGGACGGGTGGTTGTGGACCAGAACTATCGCCTGCGCGCTCTCGGCAACAGCGGCCTTGAAGACCTCGCGCGCGTGCACCACCGACGAATTCAGACTGCCGATGGAGATTGTTCGTATTCCGATTATTCTGTTCTTGGTGTTCAGGAGTATCGCCCGAAAATGTTCTCTGTCCAGTCGGGACATCTCCTCGGTCAGCAGGTCCGCGACATCCTCTGGTCCGCACAGGTGCAGCCTTGGTGTGCGCGACTCATGGACCTGCAGTCGTTTACCTATCTCCCGTGCGGCACGCAACCGAGCGGCTACGCGTGCTCCTACCCCGATCACTGTGGCGAGCTTCCACGGCTGCTCAGAGAGCACTTCGGCGAGTGAACCGAATGTGTCAAGAAGCGCTGTGGACACCTCGCCGGCTGAGAAAGTGCCGGTGCCGCCCGAGACCAAGAGGCGAAGAAGCTCCGCATCAGTCGGTTCGACCGGCGGAAGCTCCCCCCGGGACTCCAGGACGTCCGCACGTACCAAGTTCTCACATGCTCCCACCACCACCTCCACCCAAACTCCCGGCTACGCTAGCACGGCCCAGCGTCTGTCTTCAAGCGGATTCTCGGCGTGTTCTGCCTGCTTGTGGATTCTCCGCAACCCGCCCCCGGAGAACGTCCATCAGGCAGTGAGTTCGCCTGTGAGATCGAACTCGCTGCCACCAGTGACTGTGATATCCGCGAACGCCCCAGGCTTCGGTCGGGCGGTTCCCGGGTCAAGCGAGATATGGACTACACCGTCCATTTCCCAAGCCTGGCCGGGAGTTCTCGCGATGGCGGCCTCCGCCACGGAGTCCACGAGTACGCGCATCTGAACGCCGGTGAGGCGCTCTGCACGCTCTATGGCCAGCTCGTTCATGACAGAGACGAGCAGACGTGCGCGCTCGCCGGCCGTCTCGGACGATATCTGCTTATCGAGAGTCGCGGCCCTCGTGCCGGACTCCGGCGAGTACTCGAATACCCCCAGGTGATCGATCATGCCTCGACGGATGAACGACAGAAGCTCCTCGAAATCACCTTCCGTCTCTCCCGGGAATCCGACCATGACCGAACTCCGTATTGCCATCTCAGGAATCACTGAGCGGATCCGCCCGATGAGCTCTACGATTTCACCCCCGCTTATCCTGCGTCCCATCTGCCTGAGGATGACATCAGAGATATGCTGAATGGGCAGATCGATGTACGGGACGATCGCCGGGATCGAGGCCATGACTTCGATGAGTTCCTCGGTGACGCGCGCCGGGTGTGTGTAGAGGAGTCTGATCCAGGGTAGTCCCGTCTCGGCGAGTGCAACAAGGAGCTCCGGCAACATGCCTTTAGCTGCAATGTCCGTGCCGTACGCTGTCGTGTCTTGCGCTATCAGATTCACCTCGACCACGCCGGCAGCCTTGAGCTCCACGGCTTCAGCTACTACCGAGTCTGGAGCACGGCTCCGCATCGAACCTCTGAGGGTCGGGATGGTGCAGTAGCTACACACGTTGTCGCAGCCCTCGGCGATCTTGACGTAGGCGATGTGTGACGGTGTTCCCAGGATTCGAGGAGACGTGTGATCGTAGATGGCGACGGGAGGACCCAGGAGCAACACACGTTCGCCGGCCCAGGCTTGCTCCACGGCCTCGACTATTGACTCGAAGTGCGAGCAGCCGACAACCCCGTCTACACCAGGCAGCGAATCGAACAGCTCCTCGCCATAGCGTTGAGAGAGACATCCCGCAACCACAACACGCGAAAGCCGGCCGGCAGCCTTCAGCTCCAGACAACGTCTTACGACATCCGATGATTCCTGAACCGCTGCGGCGATGAAGGAGCAGGTGTTAACCACGGCTACATCAGCTCCGTCAGGCTCACTCACAAGCCTGTGCCCGGCCTTATCCAGAAGACCGAGCATGACCTCGGCATCGACCAGGTTCTTCGGGCACCCGAGAGTTATGAATGCGATGTTCAAGGTTGATTCACTGGAATGAGGCCATCGTCGCTCTCGCCCGCGAGCCATCAGGTGCTACTCCGAGGAGAGAGGCTCAGCGAAGCTGATCGATATCGTACGGTGAGCCTGTCAGAAGCTGGGCGCCCTCCGGGCGGACGAGTA
>DAOVNE010000089.1 GCA_030630395.1 Candidatus Eiseniibacteriota bacterium | reverse complement strand
AGAACCAGACCCGAGCTCGACTCCGGAGCGTTCTGGAAGCGCATTATCGCCAGCACGCTGGAGGAGGGCATACCCGAGAAGTGGCGGGAGTCGGCGTTCGAGGGTCGGTCGCCCGCGGCCGCCGCGTTCCTGAAGCGGCTGCCCGATGCCGCGCGTGTGCTCGACTTCGGCTCCGGCCTCGGCCGGAACGCCCTGGCGCTCGCGAGACGAGGCCACCAGGTGACCGTGTGTGATGTTGCCGAGGACGGTGTGCGGTTCAGTCTGGAGAAGGCTCAGGAGGAGGGACTGACGGTTGATGCCGCCGAGTTCGACGGCTGGACCATCGAACTTCCCGCCGCCGCCGTGGATGCCGTCCTTGCCTGGAGCTGCCTGGATCACGTGACTCTTCAGTGGGCGGCGGAGCTTGCGGCCGAGCTGTCGCGGGTGGCACGCGCCAGTGCGCTCCTGCTCGTCTCCTTCGACGAGGACAAGAGCGATGACCCGGATTCAGAGTGCGAGCTTCTGGAGGACGGGACGCATCACTACACGTCCGGCCGTCGGGCCAGTATGTTGTTCAGGCCCTACTCGAACGAGGAGATCAAGGGCCTCTTCGCCGACCAATGGGAGCTCCTGGAGTTCGAGGGGGACGACATGAGCGTCCCTCGCCGGGGGCTGTTCCGGCGCACCTGAAAGCGCGAATCCAAATCGGAGGCTCGCGCATCCAATATCGGTGCTGTCAATCCGGGGTATTGAGAGAACCCACGTAGGTTCAGACACAGAGACCAGAGACAACAGGAGAGCCTGTGCCCATCTTCGAATACAAATGCCAGAAGTGCGGGGCTGAGTTTGACGAGCTGGACTCGGTCGACAACCGCGACAAGCCCCACAAGTGCCCGAAGTGCGGCTCCAGGAAGTCTGAGAGGCAGCTTTCCGTCTTCTGCGCGAGCTCGGACGGGGGCGGCGGCGCGACCTGCCCGAGCACGGGCAGCACATGAGGCTTCTAGGCCGCTCCGTGCGAGCGGCGCCACGCACAGTCCGGGGGGACTGAGCACACAGAAGGAGCAACGAAGAAGGCCGGGCACACGCGCTCGGCCTTCCGCTTTGCTTGGGTCCTGTCAACCTTCTTGAATATCCGTCAAGAAAATGGTATACTCTCGGTGTGAGGTAGGCTTCCGGTGTGAGAATGAGCGGCCGCGGCCCGGCGAATCGGTGCCCCTGCGCCAGCGAACAGAGGGGAGGTGCCACCAATGACCAAGTGCTATGTTCTTGCTGTTGTTCTCTCTGTGTTCCTCTTCATCCTCGTTCCGTCTTCCGTGCTTGCCAATCCTGGCCCCGAGGTGTTCTGGTTCGATGACATCGAGGGGGATGTGAGCGAATGGAGTAGCGTCGACTTCACGGCTGGCGCCGCGCCGCACTTCCACCTGGACTACTACATGGTCTATGAGGGCGAACGCTCCTGGTGGTGCGGCAACTTCGACTACGACGCCGACGGGGGGTACGGCAACAGCTGGGACGACCGGCTGAGCTTGCCGCCCATCAACATCAACCCGGTAGTCGTTGATAACGTCTCTTGGGGGACCATCAAGGCCATGTACCGCGACGACGCTCCGGAGAACGGCCCGGTGCGAACCCGCGACCCGGTCTTCCCTGTCCTGACATTCGCCTACCGGCACGACTCGGAGGCCGGGTACGACTACACCTACGTTCAGGCGGAGAGCAGTGGTGTGTTCGTGAACCTCAATCGAGGCTACGATGGCCGGCAGCCATGGACCGACATCGGGCCCTACGGCTTCGACCTGACGCACTGCGACGATCCGCTGAACGTGAGGTTCCGGTTTCTATCGGATGGAGCCTGGTCCGATGAGGATGGTCTGTACCTCTCCGTGGGGGGTGGCTTCGCGGTCGACAAGATCAAGGTCTATGATTTCTCGACCGGCGATATCCTCTTCTACGACGACGCTGAGGTCGGCAACATCAGCTGTGTTCCTGGTGTTCCCGGAGCGGCGGGCGACTTCTGGCACGTGATCGACAGGATGTGCCCGGCGCTTTCGGATCCGCACAGCTGGTGGTGCGGTGACGATGCCGACACGAGCTTCGTGCCGCCCAACCTGCGGAACGGTCTCTTCTCGCCGCCTATCGATATCTACGGCGTGTACGCGTGCACGGTCCATTTCGCGATGCACCTCGCGATTCCGACCGTTGACAACGACTACGTGTCGTTCTTCGGGACAGCTAATGGCTCCGACTACTACGGCATCGCGGCGTATTGGGGCGACTTCGGGTCGTGCGACGGTTGGGGCGGCACGGCCTACAACATCGGCTACGATATCACGCAGTTCCAGTCGCCCCCTTACACAGTGGGCCACTTCCTGTGGGTCATGAACACCACCGACAACGGTTGTGGTCCCGCGGGTGGCGGGGATGCCGGCGTGATGCTCGATGATGTCTGGTTCACATCGGGGGGCTGGTACGCGGACTCCGGCGCGGGGGGCGATGGCAACGGACCCTCCATGCTACCGCCGAAGCTCCTGCAGGCGGAGCGGTACGGCAGAGGACGCTAGCCCCGCACCACTGAACGCAACGAAGAGGCCCGGGAGCATCTGCTCCCGGGCCTTCACTGCCTACCACGACCAGCGTGACTGCCGCATGTTCGCCGCGGACCTCATCGCTCTTGCTTCTCGAGATTGTCGTCACACCCACTGCGATGATGCCAAGCCCGCCGGCACGTGAAGCGTCGCGTGGGACGGCAGCACTACCGCGGCAGCACCGACTACCCCACTACTGCTCTCCAACAGGGAGAGCTTGCCTCACGATCATCAGCGTGGCGACCTGGGAACTGATCCCTCAGCAACATGCTCTACGCGTCCACTCAGACATTGGTGCCTGCCCTACTGATCAGGTGTTCGCGACATCTTCCCAGCCTGGGCCGTGCGCAAGCGAAGAACTGATAGAAAGAGAGACCTCTGTTGACCCCGAACACCTTGCACCTGACATCCGCAAAGAAGTACTCGAGCACTCCTTCGATTTCCGCGGCGTTGTTGACGTGGTCGTACTTCAACAACAAGCCATAGTCGAGACCGTGCTTCAGTCTGAACTCCAAGCCCGTCGTGAGCTTCCAACCCAGAGTCCAGAGGAGTGTTCCCTCGCTGGGGATAGACGCTCTGAGCACACCGTCTTCCTTCAGCAGCAAGCCTGATCTGGCGATCACGTCCGGCAGGGCACAGATGTGTTCGAGTGTGGCGATCGCGGTGATCCGATCGTAGCGTAGATCCTCAGGTACGTCGTCGATATCGGGGTAGATAGATCTGATGCGAGACAGCAGACTCGAGCCTTCGTAGAGCTCCCTGAAAGGTTCGACCACGTCGTATGGCCCAACCTCAGGTTCGTAACCGAGTTGATTCAGAGTGCCCGCACCGATTTCCAGTGTAGTCCTACGGGCTTGATCACGTCTGATGTCGCTCGCCACCGTTCTGTGGAGCCACGATTCCATCCGACGGGACAGAGACGAAGCGGGGGTCTCGCCACGCCGGTTCTGTTTGTAGTGAGTCTCGTAGATCTTGGCGATCTCGTCCGGAAGGGCGGGTCGCACCTTGGGAAAGCCGTTCAGCATCCAGACTCCTCGGTTGAGCTATGGCGATTCGTTGATGGCTCCACACGCGGCGCGACAGCGTCAGATCAAGTGTACAGCGGAGCGAAGATCGCCTCAAGCTTGTAGGTATCGCTGAGAGCACTGATCGCGTCGGCGTGAGTCGATTCGATCCGGCCTTGTCGCGCGGCGTAGCCACAACGGCTGGCAATGTCCATAGTTGGGCCTGTTGCCGAACCTCCTTCGTGAGGCTGGAATGCGGTCAGACAGGAGGGGGTTGCCATGCTAAGGACGGAAGGACTTCAAGCCACGGTTGTTCTACACGCTCTCTCGAGAAGCTGGTTCCTGGGGAGCACGAACTCTGGAACTTCGCCGGAGTGCTGCAGCTGGATTGGCTTCGAGGAGCAGCGCTCCCATCCTGAGCTGCCTTGGCAACGAGCCCGAACCGATACATCACCCGGTTGCGCGGTCTTGCGCCCCTTCAGGTTCGGTGCTAGAATGCGGTCGCCTCAAACGGCCCTGGCGCGGCCAGTACACTCTGGCGGAGACTCAAGATGATGAATGCACCAACGGAAACAACCGGCAAGCCGACTCTCAGCATCGTTATCCCCCTCTGCAACGAGGAGGGCAATGTCGCCTTGCTGCTCGAGACGCTGCGCGACGCCCTGCAGACGCTGGGGATTCCCTATGAGGTGATCCTGGTGGATGACGGCAGCCGCGATGGGACGTGGTCGCTCGTCAGTGAGGCCGCCGCAACGGACGATCGCTTGAAGGGCCTTTCGCTTTCGCGCAATTTTGGACATCAGAACGCCCTCTTTGCTGGCCTCTACCACTCCTCGGGCGAGGCCGTCGTCACGATGGACGGTGACATGCAGCATCCCCCCTCGCTCGTCCCCAAGCTCTTCGAAGCCTGGCGGGAAGGCAACAAGGTTGTCGAAACCCGGCGGATTGAGAGTGAGGACGCATCGCTCATCAAGCGCATGACATCCCGCTGGTTCTACCGGATCTTCTCGGTTCTGTCCGGGCTGCCGATCGCGAAGGGAACGTCGGACTTCCGCCTCGTGGACAGGAAGATCGTCGACACCATCCTGCAGATGAGAGATGCGGAACTCTTTCTGCGCGGCATCACTCACTGGGTCGGCTTTCAGAAGACGACAATCACCTACAAGGCGGAGCGCAGGCACGCCGGCGAGACGAAGTACGGTCTGCTGAAGATGGCCCGCTTCGCACTGGCCTCGCTGTTCTCCTTCTCGACTATACCGCTGCGGCTCGGAATCTGGCTGGGGTTGGTTACGAGCGGGCTTGCGTTTCTCGAGCTCATCTACATTCTGGTGAACTACTTCCGGGGGAACGTCACGCCCGGCTGGGCATCGACGCTCACGGTCATCTCCTTCATGTTCGGTATCCTGTTCATCGTGGTTGGGATCATCGGCGCCTACCTCGGTAGTCTTCTGGAGACCCTGAAGAACCGCCCACGCTTCATCGTTCAGGATCAGTCGGGATTTCCGGATCTCCCATGAGATACATGCTTGGTCTGCGACAGTGGGGCAGCTCCCTGGTGCGGGAGTTCGACGGTAGTTTCCCTCGATTCGTGGCCGTGGGGTTGAGCAACTTCGCGGTCAGTTTCGCCGTGTTTCGCATTCTGCTGGTCCTACCGTGGTCGTCTCAGTTCAAGGCTTCGTTGTGCCAGCTGGCCAGCTACGCCGTGGGTACGATCTGGAGCTTCATCTGGAACCGCCGTTTCACGTTCCGGAGCAAGGAACCGGTCTTGGGACAGGTACTGCGCTTCGTGACCGTGCAGGTGAGTCTGGCCTTGGCCACCGCGGCGCTGATCGGCCTCTCCGTAGACATCCTGGAGTTGGCTGCTACGCCGAGCTGGCTCGTCATCATGGGCGGGGCGACGATCGTGAACTTCCTGCTCTCCAAGCGGTGGGTTTTTCAGGGCGACTGACCCTGATCTGGCTGTCATCATGCTTGAGGAGCGTCCCGGCGGCGGTAGAGGTTGTCGGTCATTCACCACAGCCAGAGCGGGACGATCACACCGAAGGAGCGATTGCCTTGTTGTCTCCTCTCTCGAAGAAGACCGGCAGGGTCGCCGTGGTTGTCTTTCTGCTCGCCGTGGTGGTGAGGTTGCTCCTCTTCGCCACGGTGCTGGGCGACCTCAGACATGGATCGGCCCTCGTGTACGGTTCTGCCGCCATCGGATTCACGAGCGGCGACGGTCTCACGTACCACAGGTCCGAGATGGACGCTATCTTGGCCGCCCCCGACAATCGCTCCGGAGACTACCTGGACCTCTACCAGCCGGCGGACCGTGAACCTCTGGTCGAGTTCCTGCCCGGCCCGGCAGTGCTGCTCGGGTTGATGTGGAAAGCGGTTCCCGTACACAACTTCGCGCCCTATGTGTTGCTGCAGGTACTCCTCGACTCGCTGCTGATCGCTCTTCTCTTCGTGGTTATCTCGCGGGCCGGTAGCGTGTTGGCATTGCTGACAGCGCTGGCTATGACGATCAACGTGGCTACCATCAAGCGGACCCTGATGATGGGTTACGATTTCTGGCCGCAGTTTGGCGTCTTGGCGGCTTTCGTCGGTGTCCTGTGGCTGCTGAGCAAGGACAAGGGCGCCGGGTGGTACCTCTTCGTAGGCTGCCTGGCGGCCGTTCCCTACTGGT
>DAOVNE010000084.1 GCA_030630395.1 Candidatus Eiseniibacteriota bacterium | reverse complement strand
GCGCCAGCGGGGCCACGGTGAACACTGAGAGCTCCGGCGGGTCCACGACAGGGGTCGCGTCACCGGCGCGTGCGGCGAACACATCAAGAGAGCCTGACGGCGGAAGCGAGGTCGAGCGAACGTCGAGCTTGCCGCGAAGTGACAATGGGCAGTCCCATGCGAGGAAGGTTGAGTACACCGGAGGCGTAGAGCTGTGGCCGGAAGTGCTCGCTGCCATCAGGCGTGAGAAGCCGGCGCTCGGAGCCTTTCTAAACGAGGCGAATGCGGCGGAGTTCGCTGGAGGAGAGCTGGCGGTGACGGTGGGGAACGGGTCTCGTTTCCACCGGGATCAGCTGGAGGACCGCAAGAACATGAAGCTGATGGAGCGAGTGGCCGGATCGGTCTACGGCGGGCCCGTGAGGCTCCGGCTGAGATTCGGTGCGGCTCCCAAGGTCGGAGTCGAGCCAGTGGGAGGGCGGCCACCCGACAGGGTTCCATCAGCTCCGTCCGACCAGACCGATGACACGATGCTCAGTAAAGTCATTGAGATCTTCGATGGCGAGATCGTCAAGGGATCTTGACAGGAGCTTTAGACGCATGGCGAACGATATGTCCAGGATGCTCAAGGAGGCTCAGAAGCTCGAGAAGCGCATGACGGCGGTCAGAGAGGAACTCGCCGCCAAGCGAGTCGAGGGCACGGCGGGCGGTGGTGTTGTTCGTGTGACCATGAACGGTCATCACGAGGTCATCTCGATCAAGGTCGATCCGGAAGTTCTGGAGGGCAAGGACCCGGAGATGCTCGAGGACCTGCTTCTGTCGGCGATGGGTGATGCGAAGCAGAAGTCGGATGAGATCGCAGCGACTGAGCTGGCGAAGGTCACCGGCGGCTTGATGCCGCCCGGCCTGGGGTAGACGGTAGTTCCCGGAGATAGCATGACTGGTTTTCCTGCTTCACTCGAACGACTGGTTCAGCTCTTCGCCCGACTTCCGGGCATAGGGCGCAAGTCGGCGACCAGAATGGCGCTCAAGCTACTCCTTTCGCCGGAGGCGGAGTGCGCCGAGTTGGCGGATGCCATAGTGGACGCAAGGACGAAGACGATTGGATGCTCCATCTGTGGCGGTCTCACGGAGGACGACCCTTGCGCTATCTGCACTGATGAGCGAAGAGACGCGTCCGCAGTGTGCGTGGTCGAGCGTCCGAGCGACATTCTCGCCCTCGAACGAACCGGACGCTTCAGAGGACGCTACCACGTGCTCGGTGGGCTGCTCTCGCCGCTCGACGGGATCGGTCCGGAGAACCTCAGAATAGACCGCCTTCTCGATCGTCTCGATGGTGCGCGAGAGGATACTCGCCCTGCAGTCGCAGAGATCATCCTGGCGCTGAATCCGACGGCTGAAGGGGAGGCCACGGCTCTGTACGTGGCACGGCTCCTTTCGCGGCGGGGGATCAATGTGACGAAGCTCGCGAGCGGTCTCCCCGTTGGCGGCGAACTCGACCTGGCCGATGAACTGACGCTCGGGACGGCCCTCGATGAGCGCAGGGTCATCTGAACGGCTCGCCTCCTGCTTTCCCCTTGACCGACAGATTTCACGGTGGTAACCTCTCAAGTTGATTTATCTGAGCGTGGGGGTGGTTCCTGCGCCTGCAAGGAGGATCCTTTTATGGCGGACATGCTGGAGATCCGGTGGCACGGGCGCGGAGGTCAGGGGGCTAAGACGGCCTCACTGCTTCTAGCCGAGGCCGCCGCGATGGAGGGGAAGTACAGTCAGGGTTTTCCTGACTACGGACCGGAGCGGATGGGTGCGCCAATGCGCGGGTTCAACCGGATCAGCGAAGAGCCCATCAGATTGCATTGCGCCATCTACTCGCCGAAGATCGTGGTGGTCCTGGATGATACTCTCATCAGTACTGCGGATATCGCGTCCGGCCTGCCGGATGACGGGATCATCATTGTCAACACGCTCAAGAAGCCGGCTGAGATCAGAGCGGAGCTGGGGCTTGAGGGGCGGATGATCTACACGGTGAACGCGACTGGCATCGCCATCGATGAGATCGGAAGACCCATTCCGAACTCCCCGATGCTCGGTGCGCTTGTCAAGGTGTCACCGTTTCTGCCGCTTGAGTCGGTGATCGAACAGATCAAGAAGAAGTTCTCGCACGGCTTCAGGCCGGAGGTACTCGAGGGGAACGTGCGCGCGATAAACAGGGCGTACGAGGAGGTGACGTCCGAATGAGGGAGAAGTCGTGGAGAGAGATCCCCATCGGCGGGATGATAGAAGATGCGGGGAATGCCGACACCTACGAAACAGGCTCGTGGAGAACGTACCGCCCGATATGGGACGCGGAGAAGTGCATCCACTGTCTTGCGTGCTGGATAGCCTGCCCCGACTCGGCGATCCAGCTCAAGGACGGCAAGATGGTCGGCATTGACTACAGCCACTGCAAGGGGTGCGGGATCTGCGCGTTCGAATGTCCGGACAAGATCGCTGCGCTCGAAATGAAGCTTGAGACTGAAGTAAACGACTAGGCGCATGTTCGAACGCGCACAAGGATAGGTTCCAGGAAGGGAGAGGGATTCGTGGCAAGGAGACTGACGCTCTCGGGTAACGATGCGGCCGCAGAGGCCATGCGTCAGATCGATCCCGATGTGGTTACTTGTTTTCCGATCACACCACAGACCGAGCTGATGCACAAGTTCGCCGAGTTCGTGGCGGACGGTGAGGTGAAAGCTGAGATGGTGCTGGTCGAATCAGAGCACAGCGCCATGAGTGCTGCGGTCGGTGCGGCTTCGGCCGGTGCAAGGGTGATGACCGCGACGGCGGCGAACGGGCTCGCGCTCATGTGGGAGATTGTTTACATTGCAGCCTCGAACCGGCTACCGATCGTGATGCCGGTTGTGAACAGGGCTCTCTCGGGACCGATCAACATTCACTGTGATCACAGCGACACGATGGGCTGTCGCGACACAGGGTGGATTCAGCTCTATTCGGAGAACGCCCAGGAAGTCTACGACAACGTCCTTCAGGCGATTCGGATCGCCGAGAACCCAGACGTTCTCCTGCCGGTGATGGTTACGTTCGATGGGTTCATCATCAGTCACACGGTGGAAGTGCTGGATGCTCTTGAGGACAAGGACGCGCGCGGTTGGATCGGCGACTACAAGAGCACCTATTCGCTTCTCAACACTGATGAGCCGGCAACCTTTGGGCCACTCGATCTGCAGGACTACTACTTCGAGCACAAGAGGCAGCAGATCGAGGGCATGAACAACGCCACGGCCGTCATCAAGAGTGTGGGTGAGGCCTACGGGAAGCTGTCCGGCAGAGCCTACGGGATGACTGAGAACTACAAGACCGACGATGCCGACTACGTCGTCATCGCTCTGGGGTCGACCTGTGGAACTGCGAAGGTCGTTGTCGATGAGATGAGAGCAGAGGGGAAGCGGGTGGGGCTTCTCAAGCTACGCTCCTTCCGCCCGTTCCCGCACGCCGAGATCGTCGCTGGGCTCGCCTCCGCCAAGGCAGTCGCGGTCCTCGACAGATCGGTGTCGTTCGGCGCTCCCGGTGGCCCTGTCCACAAGGAGATTCTGGCGGCACTCAACGGAACCGGCCATACTACATCGATAGTCAACTATCTCTACGGTCTCGGTGGACGCGACATCTCTACGACTCACATTCGAACGGTCTTTGAGGAACTGGAGACCGTGGCCGGCAAATCGATCCCGGCAGACGAGGTCAGATTCATCGGACTGAGGGGCTAAGGAGGAACACCAGATGCCGGCACCAAAGCAACTGGCAGAGCGCGAAGATCTCATGTCCGGCGGGCACCGCGCATGTGCGGGCTGTCTGCCGATGACGGCGATGAGACAGATGCTCTTGACGGCAGGGAAGGACACGGTTGTTGGATGCGCAACGGGCTGTGTGGAAGTTGTGACGACCATCTATCCCTACACGGCGTGGAAGACGCCGTTCATCCACAACGCGTTTGAGAACTCCGCGGCTACCATCAGCGGAGCCGAAGCGGCGTACGTGTCGCTCAAGAAGCAGGGGAAGATCGACAAGAAGATCAACTTCGTTGCGATGGGTGGTGACGGAGGCACGTACGATATCGGTATTCAGGCTCTATCCGGAGCGATGGAGCGCGGTCACAACATGCTGTACATCTGCTATGACAATCAGGCGTACATGAACACTGGGATTCAGAGGTCCGGCGGGACACCGAAGGGCACGGCGACATCGACGACGCCGGCCGGGAAGGTGATACCCGGCAAGACTCAGTTCCCGAAGCCGCTGACCGAGATCATGATCGCACACGATATCCCGTACGTTGCGCAGGCGACACCGGGGTATCCCAAGGATTTCAGCGACAAGGTCGAGAAGGCCCTTGCGATAGACGGCCCGGCGTTCATCAATGTGCTTACTCCGTGTACACGCGGGTGGCGTTACCCTCCGGAGCAGTCGATGGAATATGCCAGGCTTGCTGTGAACACGTGTTTCTGGCCGCTGTTTGAGGTGGAGTACGGAGTCATCAAGATCAACAGGAAGCCGAAGAACATACTCCCGGTCTCCAAGTGGTTCGAAGGCCAGGGCCGATTCAGACACCTGTTCAAGGAAGAGAACAAGGGAATCATCGACGAGATACAGGCTGAAGTGGATCGTAAGTGGACGCTGCTTCTGAAGCGTGAGGAGATGACTCAGGCGTAGGTCGGCTTCAGGGGGGCTTTTGAACTGGGCTAACGGACTGACGCTGGGGCGGCTGATTCTGGGGCCTGTGATCTTTGCAGTCCTCATGAGCGGCAGACTGTGGCTTGCTTTTGCGCTCTTCGTCGTCGCCATGATCACCGATCTCTGCGATGGCTATCTTGCCAGACGCTCCAACAACGTGACCGAGCTCGGCAAGCTCATGGATCCGCTCGCCGACAAGGTACTCGTCTCGCTCTTGCTTGTCGCCTTTTGGCGTCTGGGGCTCAGATACGTACCGCTCTGGATGATCGCGATTGTGTTGGGACGCGAACTCCTGATTCTCGGATGCCGCACGGGCGTGCTGAAGAGCGGGGAAGGGTTCGTTACGAGCCGTGCCGCCAAGTGGAAGACGGCCGCGCAGATGGGATGGGTCGCACTTGTGCTTCTCTACCTATCGCTTGTTTCTGGGACGGGCTCCCCTCTCCACAGCCTGGCTGGAGGGAGGTTTGAGTCCGTTCTTCTGTTTATTGGGGGTATTGCCGTTGCTCTTACCCTGGTCTCGGGCATAGAGTACATGATAAACGGCAGAGCCCTTTCCATAGCCCGGAATGGTCGCACTCAGGGGAAGAACCATCGTGGGAGGTGATCTCTTGGCTCCACGGGACCAGACTCGCATTCACCCGGTGGTGTGGTTTATCGCCACGGGTGGTGGACTTGGATACTCTCCTTTTGCGCCCGGCACGGTGGGAACACTCGGGTGCGGTGTGCTGCTGTGGCTCCTGATGCCGGGAGAGATCGCCTCGAGTGGGCCGCTCGCGATCCTCATGCTGTCAATCTCGGTCCTGGCCTTCATCGCCATGTCCATATGGGCTTCGACAAGGGCTGAGGTCGTATTCGGCCATGACGCATCCAGAATCGTCATCGATGAATTCGCCGGATTCGTCATCGCAGTCCTCCTTCTCCCGAAGACACTGATAGTCTATATCGCGGCCTTCCTCCTGTTCAGGATCTTCGATATTCTGAAGCCGTTTCCGGCCGCGCGTGCCGAGTCACTGCCTGGAGGTGTCGGTATCGTCCTCGACGACCTGGTGGCCGGACTCTACGCCAACATACTGATTCGCATCATGCTTCTGGCAACCGGTCTCTAGGAGATCGTCGGGAGGTGCGCTTCCGTGAAGGCCGAGATCATCACTATCGGCAACGAGCTCCTTGAAACAGGGCGCCTCGATTCAAACTCAGCGTTCATAGGTGAGCGTCTCACCGTGCTCGGCGCCTCAGTGACGCGCGCGACAACTGTGCCCGATGACCCCGAACTCATAAGACAAGCAGTCGAGAACGCAGTCAGCGAGGCGGACGTTGTGGTTGTCACGGGGGGACTTGGTCCGACCGTGGACGACCGAACGAGACAGGCTGTCGCGCGTGTGCTCGGGAGGAAGTTGGTCCTCGATGAGGCCGTCCTGGATACGGTCAGGGCTCACTTCGAGAAACGCGGGCTTCCCATGCCTGAGTCGAACCTCACACAGGCCATGGTCCCGGAGGGCGCGCGGGCCCTGGAGAATCGTCTCGGAACAGCGGCGGGGCTGCTTCTGGAGCACGGGGAGACGCTCGTTTTCGTCTTGCCGGGTGTACCGGTTGAGATGAGAGCGATGCTTGAGAACTACGTCTGCCCGTACCTTGAGGGGAGAGGGCTCAGGCGACTGACGGAGGAGCGCCTCCTCAGGACCATCGGTGTTCCCGAATCGGTTCTGTCTGAACGGATCAGTGGGGTCG
>DAOVNE010000229.1 GCA_030630395.1 Candidatus Eiseniibacteriota bacterium | reverse complement strand
CTGATGGCCCTCTATGCCAACGCATACGATTACGACATCTACAACGATCCAACCATCTACGACAACACGGACACCGACCTGGTTGGTGTCAGGATCAAGCGGCCCGTCGGCCCGATCGGGCTTGGGGCGACGTACGCTTCGTTCAAGGATGGTTGGTGGATGGATTGGGGAGGCGACAACTACAGTCCGCATCTTCAGGAGTTCATCGACGAGACCGGGTCCTCAAGCGACTGGTTCGAGCTCTTGAATGAAGAGCGCTTTGTCGGAGTCGATCTCGACTGGCAGGTTCACGAGACGCTCCTCGGGGTGCGGGCGGAGTGCTCGAGCTACCAGTACGCGAGCATCTGGAATATGGGGAACAGGGAGGAAGTGGACGGGGATGAGCTTGGCAACGGTGTCATCGACATAGAGGCCGGCGTGATGACGGGATCGCTCGTCAAGCTGGAGCTTGAGTCGAGGCCGCTTGAGGCCCTGCGTCTCGATCTGGAGGTCGGGCAGACGAGCATGAACGGGATGGATGCAGGCGAGGAGTATGTCGCCTTCGGTTCTCCCGCCTGGGCTGGAAGTCCTCTTCGTCAGTACACGGAGGTTCGCTTCGATGCCTCGCCGCTCACAATGAACGTCTACGACGCACTTCCCGAGCGAAATGACTGGCTTTATGAGCTCGAGACAGAGTTCACCTTCGGGATTCTCGAGTTCCTGGTCGAGTACGACCGCGCGACGTACGACTGGACGTACGCGCCCGACTCGACGGATGTCTCCCTCGTCTGGGAGGGAACATCATCGAGGGTGGCCCCTCGCCTCCGCGCCAACGTCAGGGAGGACATGGTGTGGGTCGAGGTCCAGGCGGAGATGATGAGCTACGACTTTGACGACGGGCTCTGGGAGTCCTACAACACCGTGGAGAGCGACCTCCGCGGCCGGTTCATGTTCGAAGAGGGCTGGGGGATTCTGATCGACGCAAGGCAGATAACGTACAAGGATGTTCCGGACAGCAGCGGCGTCCGCTCGGATGAGGTGTTCGTGCAGCCGTACATTGCCTTTGTCTACAGCCCGCGGAAGAACGTCGAGCTGAGGCTCGGCTATGGGGTGAATCCTCTAAGCTACAGCGATGTGCCCGTCGGGGGTCGCGCCAACGGCCGTGAGCGGTGGCGCTCGGACTATCTCTGGAATCACAGCGCGGCAGACGTCCTCGACGCCGAGCAGGCGCTCACGGATGCCAGGACGATCGGCCTCATGGCCGTCATCTCGTTCTAGGAGGAGTGGAGGCGATGAGAATCAGATTCTTGGTCACAGCACTTCTCTTGGCTCTGGCGCTGACGCTCTCTTCCTGCGCCGGGATTCTGAGTGTGATAGAGGACCGGCTCCCGCCGCCGCACGAGGTTAAGGGAGGGTTCTCGTTCAACTACTATGCGCCGTCGGCGCGACAGGTTACGCTGGCCGGCAACTTCAACAACTGGGGTGGGACGGAAGGCGGAGGGCGATACGATCCGGTGATCGATCCCATGTCCGACCCGGACGGTGACGGGATATGGAACATCGTCATGCCGCTTCCTCCCGGCAGGTATCAGTACAAGTTCGTGATCGATGGCGGGCTTCGGTGGGAGCAGGATCCGAACAACCCGGACGTGGCCTACGAGGGTGGGTTTGAGAACTCAGTCGTCCTCGTGCCGCCGTCCATCAGCTACGACTCAGAGCGCGTCACCGGAACCACGATCAGCGGTGAGAGCGCCGCTCTACCGGAGGCCGCTGCGCCTGCGCCTGCGACCGAGACTGCCCGTGAGAGTACGGCCGATGCGATCGAGGTCTCGTTCGAACTGGACATGCCGGATGCGCGTGAGGTCTTCGTAGCCGGTGCTTTCAATGGCTGGGACGCAAACACCGACCCGATGGTCCTGGGTGATGACGGCCTCTGGCGCGCGACACTCGAGATCAAGCCGGGCACGTACGAGTACAAGTTTGTCGTCGACGGGACCTGGATCGAAGATCCCCTGAACCCCGAGTTCGTTGAAGACCCGTACGGGGGGAAGAACTCGATCCTGACGGTAGAGTGAGAAGCCGGGAGACAGGAGGCGGAAGAGCCCCGAAGGCCTCTTCCCGGCCGCTCACATCGCGCGCTCGGGAGAACCTGACTGCGTATGCGTTCCTCGCGCCGTTTCTCATCATCTTCGCCGTCTTTCTCGTCTACCCGGTCATCTACTCGCTCTATCTGGCGCTCCACCAGGTGCCAAGTGACTCCTTCGACGTCTTCGGTGGTCTTCAGTTCGTCGGCCTCCGGAACTTCGCGAAGCTCTTCACCGATCTGAAGTTCTGGTGGTCGGTGCTCATGACCATGTACTACGCCGCACTGATCATCCCCTCGGGCATCGCCGTCTCTCTTGCTTTGGCACTCCTGCTCAACAATCGCTTGAGGGGCGTCGCCATCTACAGAAGTGCGTTCTTCATGCCGTACGTTCTCGACATGCTCGTGATCGGCATCGTCTGGACGCTCATCTACAGCCCGCACATAGGTATCCTCGTCAGGATCTTCGAGTCGGTCGGCATCACCCTGTTCTCCGAGAAGGGGTTCCTGGGTATGCCGTTGGCGGCCATGCCGAGCGTCGTCTTCGCGAACGTCCTGAAGGGCGCGGGGTTCGGCATGATCCTCTACCTCTCGGCCATCCAGAACATCCCGCGGTCGCTCTACGAGGCCGCGGAGATCGACGGGGCGACACCGTGGAGGCGCTTCACAGCGATCACGCTCCCGCTCGTCAAGCCGATCACCTTCTTCATGGTGGTGATCGGAACCATCGGCGCTCTGAACGCGTTCGTGGAGGTCTACGCGATGACGTCCGGGGGTCCGAGCGTTGATGTGGGTGGACGGGCGCTTGGGGCGACGTGGGTGACCGGCTACCACGTGTTCGATACATTCTACAATCAGTGGCGTCTGGGCTACGCATCTGCGATGTCGTACGTGCTTCTCGCGCTCACGATGATCGTGACGCTTGTGAACAGACGCTTCCTCGGGGAGAAGGACTAGGTCTTGAGCGTTCGCAGGACATCAGTTGCGAAGACAATCGTCCTCTACACGGGACTGACGGCGGCCGGCGTGGTCGTGCTGTTCCCGTTCTTCTGGATGGTCGTGACGGCGTTCAAGGCGCCCGGTCAGGCCTTCAGTGCGGAGATACTGCCGTCGCAACCGACATTGGAGAACTTCCGCCGCGTCCTGTCGGACTTCGGCTTCGGGCGTTACTTCGCGAACAGCGTGATCGTCGCAACGACCGCGGCCATCTTCGCAACGGTGTTCGCGACATTCGCCGGGTACGTCTTCGCGAAGAAGCAGTTCTTCATGAAGGACAGGCTGTTCACCTTTCTCCTGATCTCACTCATGATCCCGGGCATGATGTACGTCGTTCCGCAGTTTGCGATCATCAACAAGCTCGGGTGGATGAACACCTATCGGGCGATGATCATCCCGCATCTGGCGAATGTCTTTGGGCTCTTCCTGATGCGCCAGTACATGACGACGATTCCGAATGAACTCCTTGATGCCGCGCGGATGGACGGTGCGGGGGAGTGGCAGGTCTTCCGCAAGGTCATGATCCCGCTGTCGATTCCGATAATCGCGACTCTCTTCGTTCTGACCTTCCAGTTTCACTGGAACAACTTCCTCTGGCAGCTTATTGTGGCGAACGTGGAGCGGCTCT
>DAOVNE010000154.1 GCA_030630395.1 Candidatus Eiseniibacteriota bacterium | reverse complement strand
ATGACCGGGATATGATCGGGAAGAACCTGGTCGATGTTGAGCACGGTGATGACGCCTATTGCGAGCGTGAATGCCAGACACACGATGAGGAGGATCCGGTCGAGGTGGGGGCGCTTCCAGAGAAGCACCATGACGGCGCTTGCCATCCCAAGCACGAGTGCGGGGGCGATGAGCACGCGGTACGGAAGGAGAACGGGCACGACAACGTAGCCGAACAGCACGAGCA
Source organism: Candidatus Eiseniibacteriota bacterium (assembly GCA_030630395.1). Classification (GTDB taxonomy): domain Bacteria; phylum Joyebacterota; class Joyebacteria; order Joyebacterales; family Joyebacteraceae; genus Joyebacterum. The sequence continues at coordinate 4,537 of DAOVNE010000154.1, read as the reverse complement.
CCGCCGTAGCGATACGTCCGGCCCGCTCACCCAGGAGAACCGGTAGCGTGATCACACCGGTTGCGCCATCGCCCTCTCTGTCCTTCAGGTCCTTGGCCGCGAATCCGAGTCCGAACGATAGAGCGATGAGCCACGCAAGGCGGGGAGGGAAGAGCGCGAACGAACGTTCCTCGGCGAACGCGGAGAAGCCGATCATGCACACGAGCAGTGATATGAGCCCGAGGCTTAGGTTGGAGACGAGCGGGATTCGCTTCAGACGAATGGGTGGCGCAGAGTAGAGGAGTGAGAGCGCCAGAGTAAGGAGCATCAGGAGGAACGTGGAGTACTTGACGTTGAGTGCCATGAGGAGCGCGCCGAGCGCGAGAACGCCGGCCATCGTGGCGACGTCCTTTCTTCCGACTGTTCCTCGGACGAGGGGTCGGGAGGCACCCACGATCCTGTCGCTTTCCTCGTCGAAGAGGTCGTTCAGGCTAACGGACGCCTGGAATGCGAGAGCGACAGCAAGAGCAACCCCGATGATACCAAGAACGTCGCCGCCACCGGTGAACGAGAGGCCGACTGGAGAGAAAAGGGCCCACCCGAGTGCGAGACCGAAGGCGACCATCCCCAGATAGTGAAGCGTTCTGAGCGGGCGCATATTCAAGCGCAGAGCCCGTTCCTTCTTGGGCGCGTGGAGTCGGAAGGCCAGCCACCCGAGCGCGCACGACGTGAAGATGAAGACGAGCGCCAGCTTCCTGCTCTCATCGGGGACTATGCCGCCCGCCCGGTAGGTGGCGTTGTAGATGAATGCCAGCGGGGCGTTCGTGCCCTGGGCGATGGCCCACGAGAGCTTGGCCAAGGCATTCGGCAGGATGCCGTGCCCGAGCAGGAGGAGATAGGTGAGCACAAAGGCTGCCGCCCCTCGGAACCAGCTCCGCGTCTTGATGCGGACGTACGCTACTGCGAGAAAACAAGCTGCCAGGACCTCGACTCGCTGTCCTGGAGAGACGCGTTCGAGCGCGACTCCCGGGTTGAAGAACCGGAAAGCCACCGATCGGAGGTCGAGGAGGTACGTTATCCTCATACCCTCGCCCGACGTGATGATGTAGTCCAGAACAGGCGGGATGAGGATGATGACCCATGCTGGTGTCATAACCTTCATGACAGATCCGATGCGTTCTCGTGCAAGTGCGGAGAGGATGATCGAGAAGCCGAGGAACAGACTGATGTAGAAGAAGAGGAAGTGATCGAGCACCATCAGCGCGGAAGGCGAGGAGAAGTAGACAAACCCGACGGAGCCCTTTGGTCCCAGAGCGCCCTCGAGGAGGTTTCTCGCGATAACGAGCGCGAGAAAGGCGAGCACGAACACGCTCCAGTGGTGTGGGGAGCGTTCGACGTCGCTGATGGTCTCAAGGAGCGTTCTCTTTTTCACATTGCCTCGCTCTTTCACTCCAGTGTCCTGTGCACCGCGCTTCACCGCCTGTGCCTGAGACAACGCCTGAGACGCCTGGTTCGCTGATGGCACCACGCTCATGGCGCTTAGCGCATGACACTACAACACGCCCCGCGTGCTCGTCCACCTGTAGATGTAGGTGGAACTCCTTGGCCCTGCATTGGTTCTTGACAACCATGCGGCCGTGGCCATACTGTGCGGCTGATAAGGTATGTGCGTATGCGATCATATATCCATGTGGGAGTAACCCAAGAGCGTGGCCTGCGTGTGCCGCGTGCAACATAGGGAGGAGCGTTATGAGGACTTCGTGCGTTGTTCTGGCGCTGGTTCTTCTCGTGGCCGTTGTCGTGCCCGCGTCCGGGGCTTTCGAGTTGCGTACCTGGGCAACACCTGCGGCAGCACCAGCTGACGGCAGTCCCCTCTGCACCTCTACGAGCTTCACGCTCCGTTCGAGGCTCGGAGGTCCCTTCGCCGGTAGCGCGGAGAGCACGTCCTTCTCGCTGTGGGGATGTAGCGCCTACACGCCCGTTGAGGGCATCTTCTTTGCGTCCGTTACCGATCCCCTGGTCGTGACGCTGCGTTGGTCGATCGACTATCTTGGCGAGGCAGTGGGATTCAACATCTATCGGTCGATATCCGCGGACGGGCTGTTTGAGAGAGTCAACGAGGAGATTCTCGAGCCGGACCTCCCTGGAGTGTATGTGGACAGGACCGTGTGGCCCCAGACCGAGTTCTGGTACGAACTCTATGTTGTGCGGGCCGATGGCTCTGAAGAGAAGGTGGGTTTCGAGCCCGCGAGTGCGATGACCGGCGGCCGGCTGGTGACACACCTGTTCCCGCCGTCCCCGAATCCATTCCGCGGTGAGACGGTCATCATGCACGACATCGCGGTCGATGCCGGTCCTCCGAGGCTCATGATCTACGATGTGTCTGGGCGCGTCGTCAAGACGTTCGCCTCCATGCCCGAGAGATCGGGTAGATACGAGCTGACCTGGGACGGCACCAACGACAACGGGCAGCGCGTCGTGTCTGGTGTCTACTTCTGTTCCCTCGAGACTGGTGAGAGCCGCGAGACGCGCCGCATCGTGCTGCTCAAGTAGCGCGGCTGCCGCTGGCTGGAAAACAACGGTTCTGTTCATGTCTGTCCTGCTACGACGGAGGGAACAATGTCCAAGCGAACGTCTGTGTGTATGGCACTGGCTGTTGTACTGGTTGCCGGTCTGGTTTTCGTCGGCGCCGCTACGGCGCGATCGGTGAGTCTTGAGGCGAGCAGCATAGAGGGCGTCCCCGGAACCGACAGAGATGTCGCGGAGACCGTGTGGTTCCAGGGCTTCCTTGCCGATGAGGCCTCCGGCGATCCCATCAATGCCACCTATACGATCGTGGCTCGTCTGTACAACGCACCCAGTGGCGGGAGCACCCTGTGGGGCCCTGAGACCCACAATGGCATCACGATCACCGAAGGGTGGTTCAGCATAGAACTCGGGAGCATCATGAGCCCGCTTCCGGGCTTCGACAACCCACCATACTATCTCAATCTGATCATCGACGGCGAAACCCTGTCCCCGCGTCTGAAGCTAGCGAGCGTGCCATCGGCGCTTAAGTCGCATGCTGCTGACGAGGACGATGGCGATTGGACGATGGGGAGCGGGACTCTCTGGACGATGGACGAAGTACGCATTGGAACGTCCGGGTCGTCTGATGCCGCCTTTCACGTCCATGACAGTTGGCCGTCAGTTCGGTTCACGAGGGCCGCCCTGGACGAGGGTCTTCTCATGTGCGTTAACGCATCCAACCACGGCTTCCTTCAGAACCAGATAACCGGCGGAATGCTGCTTTTCGGGACCGAGAGCCTGAACAGGATGACCATAGACGCGGGCGGACTCGTGGGAATCGGGACGACAGCCCCGACGGCGGCGCTCGAGGTCCAGACATCCGAGACGCACGGAATCGCCGTCTACTCAGATGGAGCCGGGCTTCCGCACCTCATTCATGCAGTGTACGAGGGTACGGAGGACGATGCCGTTGCAGTCTACGGTGACGCCACGGCATCCGATGAGTGGGGCATTGGTGGCGAATTCTTCGGAGGGAACTCCGGAGTCGAGGCGACAGCGCATAACACCGCGGAGACCGGAGCTTTGTTCGGGGTCTTTGGCGACGTCTACAACGGCAGCGGCACTGCCACGTGTTACAGCATCTACGGGGATGAGCCGGCCGGCAACGGTACTCTCTACTCCGGCTACTTCGAGAGCGATGTTCACGTGGGTGGCACGCTGACGAAGGCGGCCGGTTCCTTCAAGATCGATCATCCACTGGACCCGGCAGGCATGTACCTTTCTCACTCGTTCGTCGAGAGCCCGGACATGATGAATGTCTATAACGGCAATGCCGTGCTCGACGGTTCGGGTGAAGTCTGGGTGGAGCTTCCCGAGTGGTTCGATGTCCTGAACAGGAGCTTCCGCTACCAGCTGACGGCGATCGGTGTGCCCGGTCCGAATCTCTACATAGCCGACGAGATCTCAGGCAACCAATTCAGGATTGCGGGTGGCGAGTCAGGGATGAAGGTCTCATGGATGGTGACGGGCATCCGGCAGGACAGGTATGCCGAGGAGCACAGAATCGTCGTCGAGGAGCGTAAGACCGGGACGGAGCAGGGGAGATACCTGCATCCGGAGCTCTACGGCATGCCCGAGACGATGGACGTCACCTACGACGAGAACATGGAGAAGGTGAAGGCGGCGCGCGCCAAGGCCAGAGCTGAGAGTAAGGCTCTTCGCGCGGCTGCCGTCACAAACGATGAGGGGCTCAGCCCGACACCATAGGTGTCGCGGTCAAGATGAGCTTCGCGCGACGCTCTAGTGTCGCGGTTAGGATGAACTTCGCGCGACGCCCTGGTGTCGCGGTTAGGATGAACTTTGCGCGACGCCCTGGTGTCGCGGTTCACACTACGTGTCACACTTGCCACAGACAGGAGGAGTGAATGTCAAGATCCGTAATGGTGGCCGCGGTTCTCGCGGTCGTGCTTTTGGCGGGTGCTGCCGCGCCACTTCAGGCGGACGGTGGCGGAAGGAGTGTTGCGGAGACGGTGTGGTATCAGGGGTTTCT
>DAOVNE010000313.1 GCA_030630395.1 Candidatus Eiseniibacteriota bacterium | reverse complement strand
ATTCCCCGCCTCTCCGCGATGGTCTCCATGATCGAACCGACGGCTCCGGGAGTCGGCATGATGGGCGCATCCGTCCAGCCCATCAGCTTGTTGTATCCTGGCGCCTGCGCCATTACGTGCTCCATGAAGAGTTCGTGGATCTCCTCCCTCGCCGGTCCGAGGTTCTCCCTCTCGAGCACCGGGCGGAGGTTGTCGACCATCGAAAGGGCGGCCTTCTCTTTCAGCAGGTCATCTACCTCGCCGCGCGCATCCACGTTGCCGGCATAGATGACCGGGAGGTTGTACCCCATGCCAAGACGCGGCTTGGGATCGGCCGCAGAGATGACCTGGCCCAGTTCGACCACGTGCGTAACGGTACCGCCGTCGATCCCGCCCGAGAGCAGTATCATGTCGGGCCTGAGATGTCTGATACGCTCGATTTGCTCGTGAGGGAGTCTACCGTCGTTCGAGGCCAGAACATCCATCACGATGGCTCCCGCGCCCAGTGCTGCTCTCTCCGCGCTCTCGGCCGTCATGCTCTTCACGACACCGGCCACCATCATCTGAAGGCCGCCGCCGGCGCTCGAGGTAGACAGGTAGAGGTCGACTCCTCTATCTCCATCGCTCGGATGGATGAACGTTTCCCCATCGAGGATCGTGTGTCCGGAGAGCTCCTCCACCTCCCGAACCGCGTTCAACACCCCTCTGGTCACGTCCTCAAACGGAGCCTCGACCGTCGTGGGCGCCTCTCCCCTGACGACGAGCCTGTACTCCCCGTCGACCAGCTTGATGAGGATCGCCTTGGTGGTCGTGCTCCCACAGTCAGTGGCGATTATGGTCCTGATCTTCCCGTTTTCACTCATCGGCACCTTCCTCTGGTTCATCGGCTGCGCGCTTCGCCTTCTTGCGCAGCCTCTTCTCTTTCCTGATTCTCTGCTGCTCCTCCGCCTCCAGCTCCTCTATGCGTCGAAGAAGACACTCCACGTTCTCTCTGTCCTCCAAGAGAAGCATGATATCGTCGTAGCTCTTGAAGGTGAAGATGCTCTGAACGATGGGCTGAAAGAAGACCATCGTCTGGTTTCCCAGAAACGAAAGCGGCTTGGTAGATTCAAGGAACAGGATCGCCGGCGCCGAGAGACGTCGTTCGACGACCTTCCGCGCGAACCGGTCCAGTATCTCAGACCGCTCCTTGCCCTTCGTCTCCTCCTTCGCCCCCCTCATCGACCACATCCGTCACGTCCTCCCCGTAGTCCGGAATCATCCGTTCGACGATGGCCATCACCTCGTCGCTGTTGCCGTGAAACTGAAGCGACACACCACGAAACCGTTCGAGCCTCGAGCGACCGACGAAGGGAGAAAGAAGCACGCCTTCTCGGTCCCTGTGGAAGCTCCTGAACTCGCTCCAGCCCTTTTCCTTTCTGCTCACAACCCCTTTGACGAGGACTTTCTCATCCGTGAGGCTGTAGTGCGTCGGCAGATAGAAGCCGGCCACCTGCCCCCACATCAGGAGCACTGCCAGAACTGTGAAATAGCCGGTCTTGAGCCAGCTCTGAAGGGTCCACGCCATGAGAGCGATGACGAAGAGTCCGATCGCCGCCCTGATGGGGCTTCTGAGCATCGGCCACGCTGTCCAGGAGAGCTCCGTCACGGTCAGTCCCGCCTCCAGCTCACGTCCAGATCCTTGGAGGCCCTGACTTCGTCGAGTCTGCCGACAGGAGTTCGGGTCGGCGCGCTCTTCACTACCTCAGGATCGGACTCGCTCTCACGGGCGATCTCAATCATGACGTCAACGAAGTGATCGAGCGATCGCTTGCTCTCGGTCTCAGTCGGTTCGATCATAAGCGCCTCGCTGACGATGAGCGGGAAGTAGACGGTCGGTGCATGCACACCGAAGTCCAGAAGCCGCTTCGCCACGTCGAGCGCCTTTACGCCGTGCTCCTTCTGCCTGGACGCCGAGAGCACGAATTCGTGCTGGCAATAACCCTTGTATGGAAGCTCGTAGTGCTCCTCAAGTCTGCGCTGAAGGTAGTTCGCGTTCACGAGGGCGTTCTCCGCCACTCTTCTCAGTCCGGCCGGCCCCAGCGTGAGGATGTATGAATACGCCTTGACCATCACGAGGAAATTGCCGTAGACGCCGTGGACCTTGCCGATCGATCTCGGGCGTTCATAGTCGAAGTAGTACTCGATGCCCTTGGATTTCGCTTCGTCCCTCGAGATCACGGGATACGGCAGATAGTCGGCCAGTTCGCTCGTCACACCTATCGGTCCGGATCCGGGACCGCCTCCGCCGTGCGGAGCCGAGAATGTCTTGTGCAGATTGAAGTGCATGAGGTCGAATCCGATATCCCCCGGCCGGACGATTCCCATGAGGGCGTTCAGATTCGCGCCGTCCATGTAGACCAGGCCGCCAACACCGTGCACGATCTCGATGATCTCGGAGATCCTGCTCTCGAACACACCGAGCGTGTTCGGATTCGTGATCATGATGGCTGCGGTCTCGCTGTCGACGATCCGCCTGAGTTCGTCCGTGTCCACGCGCCCGGAGCTATCCGACTTGACCTCGACGGTCTCGTAGCCGGCGAGCGTGAGGCTGGCTGGGTTCGTTCCGTGCGCGGAGTCGGGCACGATGACCTTGGACCGAGGATTCCCCCTGTCCGTGTGGTATGCCCTGACGATGAGCATGCCGGCGAGTTCACCGGAGGCCCCCGCCGGCGGCTGTAGCGAGACCTCGTCCATCCCGGAGAT
>DAOVNE010000325.1 GCA_030630395.1 Candidatus Eiseniibacteriota bacterium | reverse complement strand
GTGCCCCGCCGCCGCTATCTCCTTGGGCAGAGCTCCAACCACATCGGACAGCCCCCCCACACGCGCAAACGGAGCAACCTCGGCTGATGCGATGATGATCCTCACGAGCGGTACGCTCCTCCTTTAGAGTTCCACTTCTCTCATGTATCTGGCCGCATCCTCAGGGGGCGTTGGGTTGATGTAGAAACCGGAGCCCCACTCGAAGCCGGCGACCTTCGTGAGTTTCGGCATGATCTCGAAGTGCCAGTGGTAGTACTTGAGATCCCTCTCCCCCACGGGAGACGTGTGCAGGATCAGATTGTACGGAGGATCAGAGAGCGCCACGTTCATCCGCGAGAGCGTCTCCTTCAGAACACCCGCGAGCGCGAGTCTCGTGTCGGCATCGATATCCTCGAACGACGGGTCGTGCTTCTTGGGAAGGATCCAGGTCTCGAACGGGAAGCGAGCCGCGAATGGGGCTATCGAGATGAAGGAATCGCTCTCAGCCACAACGCGGTCGTTCGTCCACTGCTCCTGTGCGATGATGTCGCAGAATACGCAACGCTCCTTGTAGCTGTAGTACTTCTTGCTCCCGGCCAGCTCCTCGGTTAGCCGTTTGGGAATGACCGGCAGCGCAATGAGCTGGGAGTGAGGATGTTCGAGAGATGCACCGGCGGAGTAGCCTCGATTCCTGAAGAACTGGATGTAGCGGAACCGCGTATCACCCTGAAGATCCACCATCCGCTCCTCGGCGGCTTTGAGAACAAGGGCGATGTGCTCAACCGGCAACCGCGAGAGCTCCGCATCGTGATCCGGCGTCTCGATGATCACCTCGTGCGCCCCAACACCGTTCATCTTGTCGTACATCCCCTCGCCGGCGCGATCCACCTCTCCCTCAATGGTGAGTGCGGGGAACTTATTGGGAACGACCCGCACCTGCCAACCGGGTGTGTCCGGCTTGGTTGCGGAATCCCTGTACGAGATCACCTCCGGCGGGGTCTTGTCCTCATTCCCATAGCAGAACGGACAGAAGCCCCCACGCCGCTCCTCCGGAATGTGAACAAAATCTGTGGGTCGCTTTCCACGCTCGGTGGCAATGATGACCCAGCGTCCCAGCACGGGGTCCTTTCTCAGCTGCGGCATTGATTCCCTCGCTCTTGGCCCGTTGGAGAAGTGGGCACGTCACACATTTCGATGGGCTACCATCTGCCCTGCTTCTTCAGCTCATCGACGATTCGCCGCACGTCTCGCGCGCGATCGCGCGGACAGACAAGCGTCGCCTCCGGCGTGTGAACAATGATCAGATCACTCACGCCGATCGCGGCGACAACGCCGCCCTCCGCGTGAACGATGCAGTCAGCCGTCTCAGTGAGTGTCACGTCACCCGAGACCGAGGAGCCGTCTTCGTCGGGCTTCCATATACGTCCCAGCGCTGACCAGGCGCCCACGTCATCCCAGCCGAAGTCCGAAGGAACAACGATCACGTTGTCCGAGCGCTCCATGATCCCATAGTCGACCGAGATGGACGGCACCGAATCGTAGTACGCCGCGATCTGAGACTTGAATGCTTCATCTCCGACACCTGCCGTCACTGCGTCCAGAGCAACGGCCACGTCCGGAAGGAAGTTCGAGACGGCCTCAAGGAACAGTCCCGCCCTCCACACGAACATCCCGCTGTTCCAGTAGTAGCCACCCGCATCCAGAAAACGCTCTGCCGTCTCGCGGTCGGGCTTCTCGGTGAATCTCCGAACGAGCAGGGCTCCCTCGGCGCCGGCAGGTTCCCCAGCCTCGATGTAGCCATACTCCGTCTCTGGTCGCGTCGGAACAACACCCAGTGTTACGAGCGCGTTCTCCGCGCTCGCGGCTTTGAGCCCGCGAGCGAGCGTTAGACGAAACGCCTCATCATCACCGATGATATGGTCGGCCGGAAGCACGATCATCATGGCGTCCGGATCCTCGCGTACGAGGATGTGCGCGGCGAGGGCGATCGCAGGGGCCGTATTCCTCCCAGTCGGTTCACCAACGACGCGCTCGTCCGGGACCGGGGCGAGTTCCTCAGCCATCAGATCACGGAGAAGCTCGCTCGTGACGGCCAGCACTCTCGCGGGAGGCGCCAAGGGAGCGACCCGCGCGAGTGTACGCGCGAGCAGCGATGAATCACCACCGAGGCAGAGGAGCTGCTTCGGCCGTGAGCGATTGCTCATCGGCCACAACCTCACGCCCCAACCTCCTGCCAGAATCACTATGTGGGTCACGATCCCTCCGATGTGTCTCTGGTCAGGATACTCTCTCGAGGCAGTAACCGGCCAGTCCCCGCAAGACCTGCGCGTCATCTCCCACGCAGTCGAGCGAGAGGAGAGCCTTATCTACGAATTCCCTCGCCATTCTGCGAGCGCCATCCACTCCATGCAGGGCGACGAAGGTCAGCTTGTCCTGGTCCTTGTGGAGGTCCTTGCCCACGACAGCCTCATCACCCTCGACATCGAGAATGTCGTCGACAATCTGATAGGCAAGCCCGAGATTGCGCGCGTACTGCCCAACACAATCGATGCCACTCTGTTCCGCGCCGAGCAGAGTGCCACCGGTCGTCGCGGCGACGACGAACAGGGAGCCCGTCTTGCGCGTCTGGATGTACTCCACGATCCCGGGACCGC
>DAOVNE010000194.1 GCA_030630395.1 Candidatus Eiseniibacteriota bacterium | reverse complement strand
TGGACGGCGCTCGCGCCGCCCTTTGACGCGACGGACACCAGCTCCGCACCGGCCGATTTGAAGGCCGGAATGAGCACGGCCGTGGCGTAGTTACCTGAGCCGACGAAGCCCACCGCGCCACTCCCCGTGCGAGACCGTGCTGAATCCCCACGTTCACCGATTCGGACCGTGCGCTCAAGCGCCGCCTCCTTCGATGACTCGCCGACGGACACGTAGTCTAGGACGATTCCGAGCGACGGCTCCCCTGATCCGAGCAGACCATAGGCGTCGAGCGCCCGAGCAACAGGGAATCGGTGCGACACAAGAGACTCGACCTCCAGACGCCCGGAGGCCATCATGTCGAGAACGGCCTCGAAGTTCCTGCGCTCGGTCCACCGAACGAATCCGAACGGGTAGTCGTGCCCGCTCTCCTCGTAGAGAGGGTCGTAGCGTCCCGGACCGTAGGAGCACGACACCTGGAAAGTGAGCTCCTTCTCGAAAAAGTCCGAACGCCTAAGCTCAAGCCCTGCCACGCCGACCAACACTATCCGCCCTCTCTTACGGCACATCTCGGCGGCCTGGTGCATGGGCTCGCTGCTCTTAGTGGAGGCGGTGAAGAGCACCCCGTCGACACCGCGGCCTCCGGAGAAAGACATCGCGTGCCCCACCGGATCTCCTCCGTCGGACACGTCGACTACCTCCGCGCCCAGCATCCCGGCTAGCTTGATTCGAGCGGGATCGGTGTCTATGCCAAGCACTCGGCACCCGCTGCCCCGCAGAAGCTGCACGGTCATAAGACCAACAAGGCCCAGGCCCACAACGGCGAACGACTCACCCAGCGTTGGTCCCGCCAACCGAATGCCCTGCAGTGCGATCGCGCCCACCACGGTGAAGGCTGCGGCTTCATCTGAGACGGCGTCGGGCACTCTCGCGCACAGGTTCTCGGAAACGCACACGATCTCCGCGTGTGGTCCGTTGGACGCGACCCTGTCGCCGATGTTGATCGAAGTCACCCCTTCACCGAGGGCCAGCACCGTTCCGGCGTTGCTGTAGCCCAGCGGTATCGGCTGATCCAGCTTGTTCCTGACGGTCGACAACGTCGCGGAGAGTCCGTCCGTCCTGACCTTGTCCAGAACCTGTCGCACCTTCTCCGGCTGGCTCCTGGCCTTGTCCAGCAGGTTGGCCTTGCCGAACTCGAGCAGCATTCGCTCTGTGCCGGCTGAGATCAAGCTGTGGCCAGTGCGAATCAGCACGCGACCCGGACCCACCTGCGGACTGGGAACATCGGCAAGCTGTGTCTCTCCGGTCCCCAGGTTCTGCAGTATCTGTCTCATCTCTGTGCTCTCCGGACTCGTGTGTCTGTGGTGGATCTCGACACGGGAGACCCAGCGATCTCGCGGCAGAACTCGAGGAAGCGATCTGCCCAGAACTCGGAATCGAACTCGCGACGGCGCTCCCGCACGCCCGCACGCAGCCGGCGGAACAGGGACGGGTCCTCGCGGAGTTGCCTCATGGCGGCGTAGAGGGAGTCGGCGCTCTGGGGCTCTATGAGAATGCCCGTCGACTCGTCCACCATCTCGGGCAACTGTCTCCAGTTCGTACAGATGACGGGCAGACCCGCGCTGTACGCCTCGGGAATGACGCCTGGATACCCCTCGGTCGGGAGGTAGGTCGGAAGGAGCAGGGCGTCGTAACCAGAGAGCACAGAGCGGACGTCGTCCGGGTCCACCGAGCCACGGTACCCGACGTGATCGAGCCTGTCAAAGATCGAAACGGGGACATCGTATCCGGACGTCCCGTAGACGTCGACCACGACGTCACCCCCGAATCGTTCGCCGGCCTCAATCACCTCGGCCAGCCCCTTGCCCTTGCGCAGCTGCCCCAGGCACACGAACCTCAGACACTCGCGACCCGCGGAGTCCTCCTCGGACAACTCTGGCATCGGACGGCTGTTCGAATACCACCTGACGTGCTCGATGCCGTCGTGCCTGGCGCCCTCGACAAGCGCCTTCGTCTCCACCAGATAGAGATTGGCGTTCTTCACGCTCCAGTGGATGAGGGCTCTGAGCGGAGCCGGATAGACGCTGTAGTCGGTGCCTCCAAACTTCCGAATCAGATACGGCCTCCCGAACAACCTTGAGAGAGCCGAAACGAACGGAGCCAGTGAATGTAGCCCCCATCTTACAGCGTGCAGCGAAACGACATCGTTCCTGGGGATTTCACGCGCGATCGCCGCGAGAACGCGCAGATAGCGGAGCGGAGCATGCATGCCGCCGCCTCTCATCCCCTGGGTGTTGACCACGGACACCTCCACGCCGTCCCGCCTCACAAGCGATGCGACGAGGAGCTTGAACGGTATGGTCGTGCCTCCGACGGCCGGTCCATGCAGGCTCTCCGGGTGCGGTCCTATGAGGAGTAATCGCAGCCGCTTATCAGTCAAGATCCCTCCGGTCGGCGGGGACCTCCCGCGAATCGAGGACACGACGATACACCGACAGCGTGCGCTCGGCCAGACGCTCGGCCGAGTAATTGTCCAGAACGAAGGCCGATCCGGCCTGCCCCATCTCGGCTCTGCGGGACGCGGGCAACGACACCAGCTCCGCTATCGCTGCGGACAGTGACTTCGCATCCTCCGGAGGCACTACCCAGCCACTCTCACCGGGGCGGACGATCTCCGAGACGTCACCGACGTCGGTGGCGATGACTGGCCGCCCGTGGGCGAGTGCCTCGGGTACCACGTTCGGACAACCCTCCCAGCTGGACGACAGCACGAGCCCGTCCAACGCGAGGTAGACGGAGCGAATACGGTCAGTAGGCTCGAGCAATACGAGACGGCCCTTCAAGTCCCCGGCGTTCAGTCGCTCTCTGACGGCCCCGACGAGAGCCCGATCAGTCCAGGCACCCACCCATACGAAGCGGACCCGATCGCGCACCTCGGCCGGGAGCAGTTCTATCGCATCCAGCAGGAGGTGCGGGTTCTTCTGGATCTCGACCCTCGCGATCGTGCCGATGAGAAGATCGCGCCCGCCCAACATGCTCTCGCGGAATCGCGAGGCATCGCGAAGATCCTGTGGGGTGGGTTCGCTCCAGTCGATCCCGTTCGGGACGACATGTATTCTGTCCCTCCACTCAGGGATGTGCTTCACCACGGTCTGACGGATGGCCTCGGCATTCGTTATCATTGCGTCCCCTGAGTTCGCCAGCGCTCGCTCGACAAGGAGATTCCTCCGCGACAGTCCGATATCGACATTCCGCTCCGACACGATGGTAGCAGGTCGACGCCTGAAGAGAGTTGCGACGCGGGCAAGAACACCGGGAGTTCTCAAGTAGCTGTGAACGATATCGAAGCCCCCTCCCCGGACAAGCCGCATGAGACGGAGAAGCACCAGCGGGTCGCGCGCGCCGCGCGTCCCCAGGATATGAAGCGGCGTGCCCACGCTTTCGACATCGGGCCTGAAGTGGAAGAGAGGATGGTATATGGCCATCTCCGCGTCGACGTGCTCACGATTCAGCGCCTTGATCAGCGTCACCAGTTGCCGCTGGGCGCCCCCGGAGCCGAGCGAGTCGATGAGATAGAGCACGCGAAGCGGCGTCATTCGCGCTCCTCCATTTTGTTCACGACATACATGTGCTTGCCCGTCGGTGTCGGATCTATGCGGTCCACCAGGACGAACCGGATCTCGCAGTCCCCTACCATCTGCTGAATCCGTGCGCGCATTTCATCCTCGCGCGCCAGCGCTCTCTCCCCTGCCCCTTCGGATGGGACGATGACCACGGTGATGCGATCGAGAGCCTCCTGCACCACCTGGAACTTCGCGATCGAACCATCATTGTACTCCAAGCCGATGACGTAGATGAAGAACTCGGCCAGAACCACCCCGCCGTCCCTTCTGCGGACGCGCGCCTCGGACCGTCCGACCACGCGGGCCAAGAGCGGATATGGGCGGCCGCAGCTGCATCGGTCCGCGCCGCGCACTGCCCTGTCGCCGATGCGATACCGAACCAGCGGCATCGTGTAGTTGTGGAGATTCGTCACGAGGACTTCCCCTTCCTCCCCTTCCCCCACCACCCGGCCGTCCTCATCCACCACCTCGACTATCGTGGTCTCCCCGAAGACGTGAAGACCCTCGTGCCTGTCGCACTCGGCCGCGACGTTG
>DAOVNE010000152.1 GCA_030630395.1 Candidatus Eiseniibacteriota bacterium | reverse complement strand
GCAAGCACTTCACTGTCTGGGATGGGACGAAGAGCGACGGTCAGAGGGTCGCCGGTGGCGTGTACTTCGCCAGGCTCTCGACCGATGTGGGGGAGGTCATGCGGAAGATGGTGTTGCTCAAGTGATATGGAGCCGCCGAGTCTGACCGCTCTCTGTGGTCCAGGCTTGAGAGAGACTCCAAATGAAAGGAGCCCGGTCATCACGACCGGGCTCCTCTGTTTGGTGCGCCGCTGCGGCTAGCGCTGCCGGATCGCTATTCCGATCCCGTCTTGTCCGTGTCCGGAATGCGGCCTATCCGAGCATCCTCCGGAGCTCCGTAGAGTTCGGGATGCACGTACTTGCCTCTTTCCTGTTCGAGTTTCAACTCCTCGACATCGATCCGATACGCCTCGGCAGCCTCATCGCGTCGGACTCCGGTGACCTGCCAGCACACCTCCAGCCCGGGCACGCCACCCGCGATCACGAATCGTCCGCCTGCCACCTTCTCTGCGATGTGCAGGGAAGGAGCGGCTCCTCCAACGGGCGTGAGCTGGTATCTCAGCTCGCTGTTCAGAGCCTCGAAGTAATCCGGCAGGACGACCGTAGCTTGTCCCGACGCATCGAGAACCGCGACCCCGTCATAGACCGTCTTCATGTCGGGGCTCTCAACGAACGAGTGATTCAAATATCTGTTCGCGGGATCGAGCGGGTGATCGATCTGAAATCCGCCGAGCGTCGGGTTGATTGCGCCTGTGACGCGGACATCGCCGCTGAAGAAGCCGGCCCAGCTTATGCCATTGCCAAGTGCTACTCCGTAGACGCCGTAGCACGTTCCTGATCCGTCAGCCTCTCCGTAGACGGCGGTGTTTGTTCCGCTCCCACCGTTGCACCGACCAGACACCCCGAAGTACGAGCTACTGCCAGTAGGAAACACATCGCCTTTGACGCCCGTTTGGCCGCCCGAGAACCAGCCGCCGATTCCGTACGCGTCTGACTCCGCCGCGTACCCGTTGACGGCAATACAGTTCACACCGGTTGCCATGGCGCCCACGCTGAGGCAATAGTCGTTGTGGCCGGTGGTCTGCGCCAAGATGGAAAGACCCATCCCGCCGTCAGTGTCGATCGTGAGAGGGCCGGCTGCGTCGATGGAGCCGTCCGCCCTGACCACGAACGGCTTTGCAGGAAGCGATGGATCAGAATTCAGACATTCGATGAAGAGGGCCTCCGTATCCGTCCCGGTCGCCGACGTCATCTGGATCAGGGCATCGTCTGCAGCGATTGCCTGCGTGCGCTGGATCTGGAGCACGTCGAAGCCGCTGCCGGACGAGGTGTTCACGAGCTTGAGCACGGGCAGACCGCCCGCGTTCTCGACCCGCAGCTTCGCATCGGACGTGGCTGTGCCAAGCGAGAGCCGACCCGACGTTTCAAGAAGCGCCGAGTTCCCGATTGCTGCACCCGACGTGAAGACCGGGATGTAGCCTGCGTCGCCTCCTCCCGAAATGCCTCCACCTCCACCGCCATCCACGTCGCCCGCCCTGATGGCCGAGGGGACACTCGCCAGCTTCTGACGTACGTCGAAGGGCTCTCCGTTGATGGTCAGCTGGAGGTAGTAGGGGGGATCTGCGAAATCAGGCAGCGGTGAGTCGATGGAGCCGAGTTCGATATGGAACCACCCCTCAGCGACCGAGATGCTTGAGTGCGTCTCAGGTCCCCAGAGACTCGTTCCGTCTGCAGCCTGGTTGAAGAGCTCTGCGACGATGTCGACGGTCCCATTGATCGGGTCCCCGCTCCCGGAGTCGGCGAGGAATCCCTGGTACCAGACCGTGCCGGATACGACCCTTCCGGTCGGGACGTCCAGTCCTGGGCTCTTCGTAAGAGCATCCGCCGTCAGGTTCGCCGCTTGTGCAGGATAGGTCAGGGCGCTCGCGGGCATGAGGATCAGTGTCAGAACGAGCAGAACGTGAATCGAGCGTGCCATCGTCCAGGCTCCTTTCGAGGATGACGCTGGCCGGCATCGCTGTGGAGTCAGGCCACAAACACACGAGCCGGTTCCGGATAGTGAGACCGGCTCAAGGTAGCTGTGACACGCGGGACTCGTCAAGGACTTCCTGCGGCTGGTGCAGAGTGATACTGAAGCCGGCAGCGAGTCGAGCGTGGGGATGTGACCGTCTCGTCCCCTGCTCCCTTTGCGCACGGGGGATGGGGTCTGCTATCATGCATGTTCAGGGGGACACCATGAGTGAGCTGAGATACATCGAAGTGACAGGCTCACCGCGCGCGATGGGAGAGGCGCACGGTGAGATGTTCCGTGACGCCATACGCAGGTTCACGGAGCGGCGCATCGAGTACTGTCTCGGATTCGTTGACAAGTACGCCCCCGGCCGACCGATCGGACGCGAGGACGTGCTGCGCGCCGCGGAGAACGTCATGAAACCGCACCGGCAGTACGATGACGCCATCTGGCAGGAGTTCGACGGCATCGCCGGCGGGGCCGGTATCTCTCTGCCGGAGCTCCTTGTGGGAAACGGGCTCACGGATCTGCGTGATCTGGTGCTGATGGGGGATGAAACGGGCGACGGTCAACGTGAGTCCGGGAATGCCGCGGGGCGAGGCGGAGGCCACACCGGCGAATGCACGTCGTTCGCCTGTTCGGCCGAGGCCTGTGGTGGGTCTCCTATCATCGGTCAGACGTGGGACATGCATCCGGATGCGCGTGACTACCTGGCCATTGTCCGCCGCCGGCCAAGCGACGCTGCGGAGACGCTCTCGCTCACAACGGTGGGTTGCCTGTCACTCGCCGGATTGAACAGCGAGGGTGTCGCGGTCTGCAACAACAACCTCGTGCCCACGGACCCGCAATCGGGAGTGAATTACCTCTTTGCCATCACGCGTGCCCTTGCAGCGACGACGGCGCTGGAGGCGGTCGGAGTCATCGAAGAGACGTCCAGACTCTCGGGACACAACTTCGTTGTGGGGGATGCGAGCAGTGCGTTCAACATCGAGATGACGGCGACGGCCTCGGCGCGGACCGAGGTGAGACACGGCGTCTTCGTTCACGCCAACCACTACACAGCTCCTGAGCTTCTGTCCGCCGCATACGAACGCATCGACCTGGCCGGCTCCCGCTGGCGCGAGACGCACCTCGTGGAACTCTTCCGGGATGTGCCACACCTCATTACTGCCGATGTCTGCTGGGAGCTTCTCTCAGACAACACTCGCGGAGCCGGCGCTGTCTGTAACGAGGACTACGACGGTATCTACGGGGAGTCCGCGACCGCCGCCACGGTGGTTATCGAACCCGCAGATGGACGGCTGATCGCCTCCGCAGGCGGAGCAAGGCTCGGCCGGGCTCATTCCTTCCGACTCTAGACAGAGCGCTTACGCCTCTCGGATTCATCCGGTGCTGCGGGCTAGCTTCAACCAGACAGGGGTCCGGGTGTCAAACGGAGCGACACCCAGGCCGCTGCGGGGGTTGCTCACAGACGCCCAAGGCCGGGGTCGAATCCAGGACAGTGCGGACCGAAGGAGGAACTCGGATGACAGTGCAGACATCAGTTCTCATCGCAGTAATGCTTCTGGCGGCTGTGGTGAGTGCTCAGGAGCTGGGATACGTCGACACGCCCGAGATGCCGGCCGGAATCGAGGGCGAGCGGATCGAGGCGCTCATCGATTTCATCAACGCTGGCGACCCGGACCTCGTGGAGGCGTTCTTCGCGGAGCACTGCACGGCCGAGTTCTTTGCGATGGCGCCGCTTGAGATGCACCAGCAGGTCTACAAGGACTTCGCGACCCAGACCGGGGGGGTGGAGTTCCACGGCATCCGTTCTTATGATCCTCCCCGCGCAGGCCAGACCGTCATCATCATCAAGGATGTGAACTACGGCGCATGGAGGGCGTTCGTTGTCCATTTCACTGATGACGACGAGCGCAGGATGGCCGGACTTCGCTTCAGCGATGCGAGGACGCCTTCGGACGTCGAAGAGACTGCGATGACTGAGGACGAGTGCGTCGCAGGAATCGCCATGTTCGTCGATGACCTCTGCGAGCGCGACCTCTTCTCCGGGACCGTCCTCGTGGCACGGGGACGCGATGTTCTCTTCGAGCACGCATGCGGAGAGGCGAGCAAGCGATTCCACGTCGCGAACGACATGGACACCCGCTTCAACCTCGGCTCGATGAACAAGATGTTCACTTCAACCGCCATCATGCAGCTTGTCGAAGCGGGGACGCTCTCTCTTGATGAGCCGATCAGCACGTATGTGAATGAAACGTGGCTACCGAGCGAGATGACCGAACGCATTACGATCCATCACCTGCTTTCACACACCTCCGGTCTCGGAAGCTACTTCAATGAAGAGTACGACATGGGCGCTCGGAAGCGTTTCCGTGTCGTCGATGACTACAAGGTGCTCGTCGCCGGGGACACGCTTGCGTTTGAACCGGGCGGACGTTTCTCGTACAGCAACACCGGTATGCTTCTCCTGGGTGTCGTCATCGAGAGCGTGACCGGGGGAAGTTACTTCGACCACATTCGCGCGAACATCTACGATCCGGCCGGCATGACGCGCACGGACTGCTACGAGATGGACTGTCCGGCAGACAACCTGGCCATGGGGTACTACAAGGACCCGGAGAGCGAGTGGGGTTGGCGCAATAATCTCTATGAGCACACGATCAAGGGCGGTCCGGCCGGGGGCGGGTTCTCGACAGCGCCGGACATGCACCGGTTTGCCATGGCGCTTCTCGCGGGCGAACTCGTGGGCGAGGAGTCCCTGGAAGCGATGTGGGCCGAGCAGTCGGAAGTACCGTACGGGTATGG
>DAOVNE010000138.1 GCA_030630395.1 Candidatus Eiseniibacteriota bacterium | reverse complement strand
CTCAATCCAACCATAGGTCAGCTTGAGGCGGAGATGACAGCGGGCAGCACGGCCGTTGAATCCTGGCGGGGACCGAAGCGCGCACTCAATGAGCTAAAACTGGACGTGGGAAGAACACGCGAGCCGAGGTACAAGGTCTACGCGATCGACTGGGGGCGGGAGCCGTTCAGTCTGCGGGGTGCAGCGCGTGACGCCGCGGTGCTCGCCGCAGCCATCGATGGCCTCGGCGTGCGTTACGTTATTCTCAGCAGCAAGGCAGCTCCGTGGAGGGCGATGGCCGGAGCCGAAGAACCGGCCACACCGGCGGGGCAGGAGTTCTCTCAGTGGCTCCTCCACAACGCGTCCCCTGTTGCCGTCTTCGGCGACGAGACCTCGATGCCGATGATAGATCGCGGTCGAGGCAGGGCGTTCCACAATCCGATCATTGAGATCCACGAGATCAGACAGCCGGCAGAGAAGACAACAGAAGAGGATGAGAGAAGTGGCTGAGCCGGGACGAGTAGTGAGACCGGCTGCGCAGCGCGCTGCGCAGCTCGAGATGCGACCGCCGAGTCAGGTGCCGCAGTACAGCTACGGCTGGCTGATGCCGGTGCTCGGTGGGTTGCTCGCGCTCGCGTTCGCTTTTCTCGTGTTCAAGCTTCACTACACATACGGACAGGCGCCGCATCGAATCGTCAAGATGGCGATTGGAATGGTCGTTGTCATGTTCGCGTTCTTCAGGCCCAAGTTCGCCATCCACGCGTGGCTCCTGGCCATGCCCGTCGGGGAATGGCTTCCGTCATCCGGAATCCCCGGTCTGAACGGCCCGAACCTGCTCTTCATCGTACTGCTTCTGAGCTGGGTGGTGCCGAGGGTCATGGCGGGTGAGCGGATCGCGGTCCGAACGAGGATAGGACGGCCGCTCGGGATTTTCGCGGTGCTCCTTCTCCTGTCAGCAGTGCACGGGATGCTCTTCCCTCCGGGGATCGGCTATGAACCCGTCGCCATGATGAAAGCCGTCTGGCAGAGCGTCCTGGGATTCTCCATCTACTTCATCGTTGCGAACACCGTGAAGGACGAGCGTGAGATCAAGAACCTCCTCATCACTCTTGCCGTCGGTGCGATTCTCGGAGGGTTGATCGCGGTGAGGCAGTATGTGGCGTCGGGTGATGCGACCAGGATCGCGGGGGCGCTGGGAGACGTGAATGACCTCGCTGCGTACTTCGCGATGATGGCGGCGCTTCTGATTCCTCTTGCCACAGTGCCGGGAACCTTCTCGTTCATGCGCCGCGTCGTTCTGCTTGGAGCGGCCGGGCTCGCTACTATGACGGCGTTCATGCCCAAGTCGCGCGGCGCGTACATGGGACTGGGCCTGGCAGTGCTCTACCTAGCGAATCGCATAAGCAAGCGCGCGCTTGTCGTAGTTCTTGTCGTCATCGCCTTGAGTCCCGTCTGGGCGCCGAGTTCAGTTAAGGACAGGGTTATGGAGACGCGTGCCGATGACTTCGAGATGGCCCTCGTCGGAGACGCGACCGATCGGCTCGATCCTTCCTCGGCTGTCAGGCTGGAAATCTGGGGCGTTGTTATGAAGAAGTTCGTCAGAAGCCCCATAATCGGACACGGCTACGCCTCGATTCCCCACCTGACGTCTGAGGACATGGACAGGCCGTGGTCCGCACACAGCCTGTACGTGGAGACGGCAGGGGAAATGGGATTGGTGGGATTGGCCGCGCTCATATGGCTCTTTCTTTCGTGTGCCCGGAGCGGACGCGAGCTCATGCGGGTGGCGAAGAGTCCCTTGGGCAAGAGGCTGGCCATCGGGTTTCTGGCATCAACCGTGGCTCTTCTTGTCACGAACATGTTCGGTCAGAGATTGACGCACATATCCATTGCAGGCACCTACTTCTTTGCGGCGGCTCTCGTTGACAGGAGCATCCTGTTCGCGCGGGAGGACCACGCCCACGAAGTCAAGAAAGGAGTACCTACATCATGAAGAGACTCACAATGTTCACACTCCTTGTCGTAGTGCTGCTCTCGTTCGCCTTGACGGCTTCCGCCTATCAGGTGATATCGAGCCATCCACGGCTCTACTTCACGGCGGCGGACTTGCCGGCGCTGAGAGCCAAGTGCTCCGGTCCGCTTGCTTCCGATTACCAGGTCATGAAGTCGTGGTGCGACGATCACATGAGCGATTCGCTCCCGCTGGCATCGCCGGAGTTCTATGAATCCCATCTGGCGGCGTACAGCTTTGTCTGGTTGATGAGCGGGGACACCTCCTACGCAGCGCGCGCAAAGACCATCGCCAACTACGTGATATCCCATGGCCGGCAGAACATGGAGCAGTTCACCCGAGGTGGCTCGTACTTCTTCGACTGGTGCTACGACTATCTGACTCCGAGTGAGAGGCAGACGATCGGTGCAGCAATGGTCGCAAGTGGGCAATACCATCTCGACACAAACAACTGGGATCAGATGATCAACTATCACTCGAAGCCGCGCCTCCTCCGCACGCTCACTGCGTCCGGACTGGCCGTCTACGGTGAGGGAATAGCCGACGCTGATGCGAAGGAACTCTGCGATGTGTCGTACGAGCATACGTTTGGCGCAGACCACACGCTCTGCGCGATAGACGAGATTGCCGGCGACGGATCGTACTTCGAGGGCGACTACACCGGCACTGTTCTCACGACCAAGTACCGCGAGCACTGCGAGATGTGGGCCTCCGCCACCGATGCGGATCCGTTTGAGGTCTCGGGCAACTTCCAGAACATGCCGACATACTACCTCTACGAGGTGTTCGCGAAGAACGGGCCGGGTGTCACTGCCTCCATGAGCGGTTCACGCCAGGGTGATTCGCACAACCACACGATGCCGGCGGCAAGCATCAGGATCGCGATGTACTCCCTTGCCAAACGCTACCAGGATCCCAGGGCTCAGTGGTTGGCTGAGGAGATCGAAGCACAGGGGCTTGGGTACATCCTCTCGTACGACCGGTGGAAGATCATCGTTGAGAAGGACACGAATCTCACGGCGCAGTCGCCCGCGGGTCTGCCGGACTCGTGGTATTTCCAGACGATCGGTACGGTGTACATGCGGTCCGGATGGGACTACTCCGAGTCGAGCGACGACGTCTACGCCGTCTTCCGTTGCGAGAAGTACCCGCCCGGTCACACCCACGCTCACCAGAACCACCTCTTCATTGCAAGGGGGAACGATCTTCTGGCCATCGACTCCGGAACATACGACTTCAGCGTCTCGAGTCATCACTTCAACTACTTCGAGAGAACGATCGCCCACAACACGATAACGGTCTACGACCCGAGCGAAACAACGTTTGGATCGCATTCGAACGACGGCGGTCAGATTCCTCCGTCCGAACACGTTCACGGCGTCTTCTGCGGCGATGCATCTCTGCCGGTCCGGGATCGCGGTCACATTGTCTCGTATCGGAACAACGATGTGTTCACGTACGCCATTGGTGATGCGACGAAGGCGTACGCCTCCTACAAGCTCGATCTCTTCACGCGCGACGTTGTCTGGGTGAAGCCCAACACCTTCGTGATCCTCGATCGTGTACATGCGACGTCGGCATCATATGAGAAGAAGTGGCTTCTCCACTCGCTGAATGAGCCGCAGATCTCAGGAGACACGGCGGTCATCCAGGAGGGTGATTCGAAGCTGTTCGTGAGGACGATCATGCCTTCGCCGTTCCAGATGACGAAGATCGGAGGAGCAGGGCATGAGTTCGATGTGAACGGAGTGAACTACGCGCCCAGCGGTGGGGCCGATTCTGATCACGGCGCCTGGCGAATCGAGGTGCGCCCGACGACGAGTGCCGAGGAGCACCTCTTTCTCCATGTGCTTTACGTCGCTGATGCCTCCATGGGTTCGATGCCGGCCGTCGATCCCATAACAACGGACGATGTTGTGGGGGTTGAGATCGAGGGCAATGTCGTGGTGTTCAGCCGATCAGGCGATCCCCTCGACCCAGTTATGTACGACTACGAATACGAAAGATAGGCGCCGCTCCAAGCGTGGAGTCCGGCCGAGTACCGAGCGACCGAGGTGGGGGAAGATGAGGATCTGTTTTCTTGCTGATGCGGGATCGATAAACACTCGATCCTGGGTCGACTATTTCGCCGATCGCTTTGGGCACGACGTACACGTTGTGTCCATCAAGCGCGGTGGCGAGCTGAGTCCACGCGTCACCCTCCACCAGATTGGACCCCATCGATCCGGGGTCCGGGGCCTCGACAAACTCACCTACGTTACGAGCACGCGCCGTATTCGGCGACTGCTCGACAGACTGGATCCCGACCTGGTCGTCGGCTACAGGGTTGCCAGCTACGGCCACCTGGGCGCGAGCATCGGTTTCCACCCTCTCGTTGTTGTGGCGCAGGGCCAGCACGTAGTTGCGCCGGGTGACACACGCCTCAAGTTCTACTTCGCGCGCAAGGCGATTGCGGCCGCCGATCTCTTGCACGCCTGGGCTCCGCACACGGCCGACCGGCTTCTCGAGTTGGGAGCGGATCCCAAGCAGCTATTCACGTGCCCGCGAGGCATTGACCTCGAGAGGTTCACCGTCCGTCCTCGCGGCCTGGACAGGGGATTCACAGTCATTGCGACCCGTGCGTTGCACAGGAGCTACTGCGTGGATCGCATCGTTCGTGCCGTGGCCATTGCGCGGCACGAGATCCCGGAGATTCGAGCGGCGATTGTCGGGGACGGTGAAGCGCGCGCTGAATTGGAGGCTCTTGCAGGCGAACTGGGCGTGGCCGATCAGGTCAACTTCATGGGTGATGTTGACAACCGGGAGCTGCCGAATCTTCTCCACAGGAGTTCCATATACGTCTCGGCGGTACCGACCGATGGAGTATCCGCCTCGCTTCTGGAGGCGGCTGCCTGCGGGTGTTTTCCTGTGGTTCCCGACAATGCGGCCAACAGATTCTGGATCAGAGACGGTGTAAACGGGTGCCTTCTCAATGAGGATTCGGCGGAGGCGCTTGCCGGGGCGTTTGTGCGTGCCT